>DATHRT010000164.1:0-2057 GCA_035464915.1 Candidatus Limnocylindria bacterium | reverse complement strand
CGACGGTGCAGAAGCCCCATCCCAACGAGATGTCGGGGTGGTGCCCCTCCCCTTCCGCCAAGTCGCCCACCTTCCGCGCGAACTCCATCGCCTGGGCAAAGTTCCGGAACCGGATCGTCCGCCGGATCTTCGTCGCGCTCTCCTCCAGCTTCCACCCGGGGATTTCCCGGAGCAACTCCTCCGCTTCTTCCCGGGACATCGGGGTTACGGCTTCCTTGCACGGTTCGCACTTTCTCGATGCAAGCCCCATGACTTCCTCCCGCCTTCCCCCCGACTGGGCCTTAAGCCCCTTTTCCTTCGCTTTCAGCATAGCAACCCCGAAGGGACCGGAACATCCGCCGGGAAAAAAACTTTCCCTTCCCGCGCACTGCCTCTCCTATACTGAATCCGGAACGGGGACGGCAGGTTTTTCTTTTTCCATCGTTTCCGGCCGCTTCCGGCCGCCCCACAAGGAATCCGGAGGGCCAGCATGAACATTCTGGCATTCAATTGCGGAAGTTCCTCCGTCAAGTTCCTGGTCGCAGACGTCGAACCCGCCCCTTCCGCAGGGTGGCGCGAAAATCGACTGGCCCGGGGGATCGTCGAGCGCATCGGGGGGGATTCGTTCCTCACATTCCGCCGGGAAGGGAGGCCTCCCGAACGACTGACCGCCCGCGTCGGCAACCATGAGGAGGCGATCCGTAGGATTCTCGCATGGGTCGATTCCCCGGACGCCCCCCCGCTCCCGGGGCAAACAAACCGCATCGACGCGATCGGGCACCGGGTCGTCCACGGCGGGAGGCGATTCTCCCGAACGACCCTGATCGATGAGTCGCTAGCGGAAGCGATCGACTCCCTCGAGGAGATGGCCCCGCTTCACAACCCGCCAAGCGTCGCCGGAATACGGGCGGCGCGCGCGGCGGCCGGAATGTCGGTCCCGATGGTGGCAGTGTTCGACACGACCTTTCACGCCGCGTTGCCGGACCGCGCCTCTCTGTACGCGATTCCCTACGAGCTTTCGATGCGGCACGGCATCCGGCGGTACGGATTCCACGGCATCTCCTACCAGTACCTGTTGTCCCGCTACTGCTCGTTGACGGGCAGGCCGCCCGGGGACGCGACGATCGTCGCCTTCCACCTGGGCAACGGGTGCTCCGCCGCCGCCATCCGCAAAGGGGCACCGGTCGACACCTCGATGGGGTTCACCCCGTTGGAGGGGCTGGTGATGGGCACGCGCTGCGGAGACATCGATCCGGCGATCTTCGGCTTTCTCGCCCACGAAGAAGGGCTGTCCCCCGCGGAGGTGGAAGACATTCTGAACGCGCGTTCCGGGCTTCTGGGCCTTTCCGGCCGAAGCCGGGACATGCGGGACCTGCTGGAAAAAACGGGAGACGAGCCGCGCGCGCGACTGGCCGTGGAGATCTTCTGCTACCGGGCCCGGAAGTACCTGGGCGCCTATCTCGCCGCGCTCGGCGGCGCCGACGCGATCGTCTTCTCCGGCGGGATCGGGGAGAACGCTCCCGAGGTCCGGGCGCGGATCCTGGAAGGGATGGAATGGTTCGGCATCCGGATCGACTCCTCACGGAACGGGGAGACGACCGGAAAGGAGGGGGAGATCGGAGCGCCGGAATCCCGGGTGCGCATCTTTGTCATCCCGACGGACGAGGAACTCGTCATCGCGCGGGAAACGGCCGCCTGCCTCCGGTGGGGACGGTCCTCCCCCTGAACGCGAAGCAAGATCGATGAATCGCCCGGGTTGCTAGTGCACCCTAGATCCCGGTCCCGCCCGGATCGGTTTTCACCGTGCGAAGCTGGTTTGCAAACTCGGCAGGATCGCTCGTGGGAAGTTGGCAAACCCGGTTTTCGCAGACATAGGCGGTCACCTGTCCGTCCGTCGCTTCCTTTCCCTCCAGAAGGGGGACGATCCGGGCGCAGCGGAGGAGTTCCTCTCCTTCCGCAACCAACGAGAAGATCCGGTTTGGCAGGAACTGGCGGCGGAACACGTCAAGCAGGGGGGCCGCATCTGCCTTTTTCCCCTGCGGGGCGACGACGAGGACCTGCTTGGGCGTGTCGAGATA
>DATHRT010000163.1:0-1649 GCA_035464915.1 Candidatus Limnocylindria bacterium | reverse complement strand
TCCCTGCCCGCCCCGCTCGACCGGTGGTACAAGGCCAGGGACACGATCTTCCGGGATATCTTCGAGAACTTCTGGGACTCCCGGAGAAAGGCGTTCGTCCAGTCGAAGGGCTCCACGGTGCTCGACGCCGCGAATCTGCTGATGCCGCTGGTGAAGTTTCTGGGCCCCACGGATCCCCGGTGGCTCTCCACCCTGAGGGCGATCGAGGAAGATCTTGTCGAGGATTCGCACGTCTACCGGTACCGGATCGCCGACGGGTCCCCCGATGGCCTGGCGGGCGAGGAGGGGACGTTCACCATGTGCTCCTTCTGGTACGTCGAGTGCCTTTCCCGCGCCGGGGAAGTCCAGAAGGCGCGGTTCTACTTCGAAAAGATGCTCGGGTACGCAAACCATCTGGGGCTCTTCTCGGAGGAGCTGGGACCGAGCGGGGAGCATTTGGGCAACTACCCCCAGGCATTCACCCACCTGGGCCTGATCAGCGCGGCCCACAACCTCGACCGGAATCTGACGGCGTCCCGAGGGTAATCCGAATTCACCGGATCGACGAACCGGAAGGCGTAGACGTCGAACAGCCCCCGTCCACGGTCTGTTGGCCTGTCCCGATCTATGAGAAAATGGTGAATACCGAATAAGGTCCTTACGGTAAGAATAACGCAAAACGGGTTTCGTACGGCGTCCGTGGAGGGGCGGAATGACCGCGAAGATTCCGGAGGAACCCCGGGTTCTCATTCCCGAGAACGAGATCCGCCGCCGGGTGGGGGAGCTCGCCCGGCAGGTGTCCGCGGATTACGCAGCAGCGGAAGAGCTGCATCTGGTCGGTGTTCTGAGGGGTTGCTTCATTTTCCTCGCCGATCTCTCCCGGCTCCTCACCGTTCCGCCGCGGATCGATTTCATGGCCATTGCCGCCTACGGGAAGAGTGCAGCGCCGTCGGGCGCCGTGCGCCTCATCATGGATCTCCGAACGAACATCGCGGAGAAGCACGTTCTGATCGTCGAGGATATCGTCGATACCGGAAACACGCTCGAGTACCTCATGAGCAACCTGCTTCCCCGCAAGCCGGCCACCCTGAAGACCTGCGTGTTGCTGCGGAAGCGGGAACGCCTCGAAAGGGACGTGAAGATCGATTATCTCGGGTTCGACATCCCCGACCGGTGGGTGGTGGGATACGGGCTGGACTGTGCGGACCGGCATCGCGCCCTTCCGTATATCGGCGTTGTCAATACGGATTGATCCATTCGCCTCGGGAGAGTCCCACCCGCTTCGGCTATTTGGGGAACGGTTCGGGGAAAGGGGGTTCGATGGACAGGGATGATCAGGGAAACAGGGATGGGCCGGGGGGGGAGAGTTTCCCGGACCTGCTGGAGGGGGCCTTCCCCGAGCCTGCCCGGCTGGAGCCGGGGGAGAAGATCACCGCGAAAATCATCGGAATCACTTCGGAGTACATCTTTCTCGATCTGGGAAGGAAAGGGGAGGGATGCCTCGAAAAGAAGGAATTCCTTGATGTGGACGGGAACGTGACCGTCCGGGAAGGCGACACCGTGCAGGCGTATTTTCTCGGGACGAAAAACAACGAGATGTGGTTCGCCACGAAGATCGGCGGCGGTGCGGTCGCTCCGGAACAGATAGAGGACGCCTGGCGAAACAACAT
>DATHRT010000162.1:0-16875 GCA_035464915.1 Candidatus Limnocylindria bacterium | reverse complement strand
GCCTGCAGGTAGGCGAAGAAGCTGTTCGGGGAGGTCGGGATCACCTGGAGCCGCAGGAGCTGCTCGTGAAGCGCCCGGTTCCGGAGCAGGAGATAGTACACCGACTCCGCGGGAACGAAGAGAAATGCGAAGTCCAGCGTCTTCGGGGGGCGGATGTATTTGGCGCGGATCGACTCGGCCTGTGTCAGCACGTCGCGGGCAAAGGCCTTTTCGTACTCCCTCTGCGCCGTCTCGTCCCCCTCTCCCTCCAGGAGGGGCAAGGCGTTCGCCATGGGAAACTTGGCGTCGACGCAGACGAACTGGCTCCTGTCGGGGCGCACGAAGATCGCGGCGTCGACCCTCTCCCCCCACTCCATCTGGTACTGCAGGTCGAACATCTCCGTGTGGGAACCGAACAGGTCGGAGAGCATCTGCGAAAGGGTCAACTCCCCGAAGGCGCCGCGCGCCTTCGGCTGGGTGAGCAGGACGTTGAGCTGGCCGATGTCGCGCGAGAGAAGGACCATCTGCCCCGTCGCAGCCCCTAGCTCCTTCAGGTGCGACGCAACCTGGTCGAACCCCTTGACGTTCCGGTCCGCCGTCTCGGACAGCTCACGCGCCATCTCCCCGCGTATCTCGGAGAGCTTCTCCTCGATCCGCCGGGAAATGCCGTCCAGTCCCCGGAGAAAGTTTTCCGAAACCTCCTGGCGTATCCGGGCCAGCGCATCCGCCTGGCCCCGCGCAAGATCCGAGGTGCTCGAACGCAGCGCGTCGGAAAATGCCCTTTCCAGCCGGTCCAACCGGTTTTGCAAGGGGGCCGTCCGCCGAAGCAAAACAACGACGAGGGTGGCGACCGCCGCGATCAGGGTGAGTACGGGGAGAAGTTCCATGGTAAGATGTCTGCCTCTGGCTCGTTACCGGATCCCGTCCCGCAGCGTGACGGCATTTTCCCTTTCGGACCGTATCGACGGGGCGGGGCGACTATCAGGAAGGGTAGCACAAGAAAACGCCTCTAGGGGGAGAAGTGCAGGTTTCCAAGAAACTGGCCATCTTCGGATTCAACCTCTGTGCATCCATCTTCCTCGGGCTTTGCGTATACGGGTTGCTGATCTACTCCAAAGGGGGAAATCCCCCCCCCGGGTCCCTTCTCTCTTCGGCTCTCTTCGCTCTGGCCACCGTCGGTTGTATCGTCGGGATCTGCTACTTCGGCAGACAGTGGGACATGCGCAACGCAGAAGAGGCACATACCGCAAAAGAGATCGCGTCCCGCGCGGAAACGACGAAAAAAAGAAGACCTCCGAAAAAAAACTGACGTCCCGCCGGCAGGATCATCCGGGGACCGCCTGCCTCCGACGGAGCAGAGCGCGAACCGCCTCCTCCGGCGTTTCGCGTTCGCCAAGCGGAAGACCGGGAACCTGCGGGTGCCTCTCCCCGAACGTAGGCCTTTCCTTCCGGTAAAGAACTCCCAGCGGGATCCTTTCCTCCGATGCGAGCGCAAGCGCCAAGGCTTTCCCCCTGTCCGTCACGTCGTGGTCGGCGGGCAGTTTGTACGCCATTTTGCCGTACCAGTCGTACGTGTTCTTCTTGTTGAACGTAACGCACGGCTGCATGATGTCGACGAGGGCGAAGCCCGGGAAGCGGATCGCCTGGAGCATCAGGTCGGCAGTAAAGTCCAGGTCGGCCGAATACCCCCGCGCCACGAAACCGCAGCCGAGCGCCAGGGCGACCGCCAGCGGAGGGAACGGCCCCGAGATTACCCCGGAGCGCTGCAGCGAGCCGGTCCAGCCGGGGTCGCTCGTGGGGGACGGCTGCCCCTTGGTCAGCCCGTAGACCTTGTTGTCGTGGACGAAGAGGGCAATGTCGACGTTCCTGCGAATGTTGTGAAGGAAATGGTTTCCCCCCTCTCCGTAGATGTCGCCGTCGCCGCTCGTCACGATGACGGTGAGCCCCGGGTTGGCCATC
The DNA here is from genome assembly GCA_035464915.1 of Candidatus Limnocylindria bacterium. Taxonomy (GTDB): domain Bacteria; phylum Desulfobacterota; class Deferrimicrobia; order Deferrimicrobiales; family Deferrimicrobiaceae; genus CSP1-8. The sequence continues at coordinate 14,937 of DATHRT010000162.1, read as the reverse complement.
TTGATCGCCGCCGCCGCGGGCAGGGCCCTGCCGTGCAGCCCGTTGAATACGTTGACGTCCACGTAGTGCGGGAGCTTTGCCGCCTGTCCGATGCCGGAAACGAGGACGACCTCGTGCTTCTGCTTCCCCAGCGCCTCCAGCGCCTTCTTGACCGCGTTCAGGATTCCGAAGTTGCCACAACCGGGACACCATGCGTTTTCGACGTCCGTATCGAACCCGTCTACCATACCTTCCTCCTGACGTCGTCGGCCAGCGCGGCCGGGGTGAACGGCAGCCCGTCGTACCGCAAGATCGTACCGTCGACCTTCATGCCGCATTCCCCCCGGATCAGCCGCGCGAGCTGGCCGCAGGCGTTGTTCTCCACCGTGAGCGCCGTCCCGTAGCGGGGCACGATCCCCGCGACTTCCTCCGCGGGGAACGGCATCACCTGCCGCAAGTGGACCGTTGCCACGGTCCGCCCCTCGCGGGCGAGGATTTGCCGGGTCTCCTCGATCACTTCTTTCGTCGATCCGAAGCCGATCAGGAGCAGGTCCCCGTTCGGCGGCCCGGCGACGAGAGGGGGGACAATCTTTCCGGCCAGGATCGCCCCCTTGCGAAGCCGCTTCTCCACCATCCGGATCCGTGTCGGGTGATCCTCCGTGAGATGTCCGTCCTCCGTATGCTCGTCGCTGTCGACCACGACGGTGATCCCGGGCTCCCCGGGCACCGCCATCGGCGAGATGCCGTTTTCCGTGTAGGCGTGGCGGAGATACGTCCCCTCCCGCGAGCGGGGGACGGAATCGCCGCGGACGATGTGCCGGCGGACCGGATGAACGCCCAGAACCTCGGGGTCGATATCCACGATCGTGTCCGCCAGGTACTGGTCGGTCAGCAGCAGGGCGGGCACCTGGAATTCCTCGGCCAGATCCATCGCGCGCTGCGCGAGGTCGAACGCCTCCTCGGGGGACCCCGGGGTAAGCACGAGACGGGGGAATTCGCCGTGGCCGGCGGACAGGGCGAATGCGAGGTCTTCCTGCCCGGTCCGGGTCGGCATCCCGGTCGCCGGGCCGGGCCGCATTCCGATGGCGATGACCACGGGGATCTCCATCATCCCCGCAAGCGACAACGCTTCGACCATCAGCGCGAACCCGCCTCCCGAAGTGGCAACCATGGCGCGCGCCCCGGTGAAGGCCGCCCCGATCGCCATGTTCAGCGCCGCGATCTCGTCCTCCGCCTGCTCGAACAACAGCCCGACCGAGGGTCCATCGTTCGCCAGGACGGACAGGATCGAGGTGCCCGGAGTCATCGGATACCCGGCGGCGAATTTGCATCCACCCGCGAGCGCTCCGAGTGCAAGTGCCTCGTTCCCCGACAGGAGGATTCGCGGCACGGGGAGCCGGGACGGAAGACGGAACCTTTTCCGGATCTCCCCCGGGAGATGGTTTTTTGCCCAATCCGCCCCGAACCGGAGGGCCTGCCGGTTCATTTCGAAAAAATCCCCCTTGAAATCGGCCTGGAAAACGGCGTCCGCGGTTTCCAGGGGAATCCCCAGCGCCCAAGCGATCGCGCCGGTCCCCACGACGTTCGCCAGGATCGGGCTTCCCGCACGCGCGGCCATCTCCTTGAGCGGGACGGAGAACAGCGGGGGATCGGCGGAAGGAACGTCGGCCAGGGCAAATCCGCTTTGACCGACCGCGGGAAGATAATCCGGCACAAGATCCGGATTGACGACGAGGAGGATGTCCGCCGTCTCCCTTCCGGCGCGAACGGGGTCGGATCCGATCCGCACCGTCTGCGAGTTCCTCCCCCCCCGGATCCGGCTCATGTAATCCTGGGTGACGTGGAAATGGTACCCCGCGTCCACGGCCATCCGCAGGATCAGGTTGCTGACGGTGTGCACCCCCTGACCGGCGCCGCCGGCCACACGGACATTGACGTCGATCTCCAATGGTGTCCCCTCCTGCTATAACGATGACGTATCCGGCGCCAAAGTTGCTTGAAAATCTCCGCTACACCGATTCCCCGAGGATCCCCATGACGTACTGGAGCGTTGCCTGCGCCACGAGATAGTCGCGGCGCGCGCGGGCGAGGTTCCCCTTCGCCTGGATGAGATTGAGCTGGGCATCCTCTACATCCAGGCGGGTCTTGACGCCGAACTCGAATCCCCGTTCGGCCATCGAGACCAACCGCTCTGCCTGGGCGACGGTACCGGAGAGCGCTTTGACGATTTCGCCGGATTCCCGGACCGCGTCGACCGCTGCGCGTACCTCGAGCACGATCGAGTCGAGAAGTTTCGCCTCGTCGATCCGCAGGGTTCGCTCATCGCTTTTCGCCTGAGCCACCTTTCCCCTCGTACGAAGACCGTCGAAAATCGGGTACGTAAAGAACAGGCCCGCCCTCCACGCCTTTCCGTCGGCGTCGGAGTCTCCGACATCAAGCGCCCTCCATCCGTACTCCGCCTTCAGGTCCAGCCGGGGTTTGTCGTAGGCGTCGGCGATCGTGACCAGTTCCCCGGCAACTCCGATGCGATGCCTGAGATCTGCCAGGTCAGGGCGATTCTGCCGGGCGATCCCCAGAGCCTCCTCGTACGACGGGTACGGCGATACGGGAGAGACGAGGGTCCCGGTCGCGTCGACCTCCCGGCCATCTCTCCCCAGCAAAAACCGGAGCTTCTCGCGGGAGATCCGGACCAGGTTTTCCGTCCGGATCCCCTCAGGACGGGCGTTCTCCACGGCCACATCGGCCGCCAGCACATCATAATCGGTGGCCGTGCCGGCGGTAAACTTCTTGCGCGCCTCGTCCCGGTGCCGGATCTTCTGCTCCAGGTTCTGCCCCGCGATCGCCGAAAGTTCCCTGGCTAGCAGCACGTCGTAGAAAGCCGCGGTCACGTCCCTTTCGGCCGCCTGCCGGAACAGGCGGAGCTGGTCGTCGGCGGTGGCCAGTCCGATCTTCGCGGCGCGGATGGCGGCGCCCGCCTGCCCCCAGGTATAGAGAGCCTGCGAGAGCCCGACCTCGGCGCCTCTGCTGTCCTGCCGGACAGGGATGAAACTCCCGCCGAAGGCCTTCTGGCTCTCATCGGTGCTGCGGAAGGCGAATGCGGTGATGGTGACCTGGGGGAACACTGCCGCGCGCTCCTCGACGTACCGGCCCTCGACCAGCTTCCGGTATTCGCGCGCCTTCTCGATGTCCCGGTTCTTCTCGTACGCGATCTGCAGGGCGTCGGAGAGCGTCAGGACCTCGGGGCCCTTTCCTTCTCCCCCTGCGGCGGGGCTTGCCGCGAGGGTCGTGCAAAGGAACAAAGCCGCGAGAAGCGCCGCAACGCCTCTCGCCCGCGCAAGGGGCGTTCCCCCGTTCATCCGTGCACCTCCTGCTTTCCTCTCCATTTTTGCCGGATCCACGAACCGACGTCGTCCAGTACGGTGTAAACGACGGGGACCACCAGAAGTGTGAGAAAGGTCGACGTGACCAGCCCACCGATGACCGCGCGGGCCATCGGCGCGCGCATCTCCCCCCCGGGACCCAGGGCGAGCGCAAGCGGGAGCATGCCGAAGATCATCGCCAGCGTCGTCATCATGATGGGACGCAGCCGCGTCCGCCCCGCCGTAATGGTGGCCTCCCGCCGTTCCATCCCCTGCGACTGGAGGACCTTCGCGTAGTCCACGAGCAGGATCGCGTTCTTGGTGACAAGCCCCATCAGCATGATCAGCCCGATGAGCGACATGATGTTGATCGTGTCTCCCGTGATCAGCAGCATGCCGGCCATCCCGACAACGGACAGCGGCAGCGAGAGCATGATGGAGAAGGGGTCGATGAACGACTCGAACTGGGCCGCCAGGATCAGGTAGACGAAGATGACCGCCAGGACCAGGGCCTCCGCCATGTAGCCGAACGATTCCACCATGTCCTCCCCCTCGCCGGAGAAGACGACCCGGTAGCCGGGGGCCATCTGCATCCGGGAAGCGACCTGGCGGACCTTCTTCATCGCCTCCCCCAGCGGAAGATTGTCGAGGTTCGCGGAGATCACCACCTGGCGCGTGAGGTCCTGCCGGTTGATCTCCGAGGGGGTGGTGCTCATGCTGTACGTGGCCACCTCCCCCAGCGGCACGAGCGCCGTCGGTTCGCCCGCCTTCCGGACGGCCATGCGCAGCCGTTCCACCTGGGAGGGGTCCTGCCGCAGGCCCTGCGGAAGTCTCACCCGGACGTCCACCGCGTCGCCGTCCTCGTCCTCGTAGTTCGTCACGGCCTGGCCCCCCACCATCGCCCCCACCGTCCGCACGATGTCCGCGGTCGTCACCCCGGTGCTCACCGCTTTTTCCCGGTGGACGGCGAAGCGGAACTCCGGGATGTCGTGCTCGAGCGTCGCCTCGAGGTCCACGATCCCCGGGATCCGGTACAACTCCCCCTTGAGGTCCGCGGCGTACCGCTTCAGCAGATCGATGTCCTCGCCGCGGATGTTGACCACGAGCGGTTTATCCCCCGTCATGCGCCCCACCTCGGTGAAGGACGGCACGATTCCCGGGATTTCCAGGAGGCGCCCCCGCAGGAAACGCTGGAGCTCCTCCTGGCTCCTCTTCCGCTCCTTCTTCTCCGTGAGCTTCAGGTAGACCATCCCGTCCCGCACTGTACCGGCGTCCCCCGCGCCGATCGTCGCATAGGTGTGCTTCACCTCGGGGGAGCGCGCGACCTCCGCCAGCACGGCGTCGAGACGTCCCCGCGTCTCGTCGATGGAGGCGTCCGGGGCGGTCAGGAAGTTGATCTGGAACTCCGCCTGGTCGTAGGGGCTGAAGAATTCGCTCTTGAGGGTGAAAAAGACGCCCATCCCGGCGACGAAGGCCAGCGTCGCGATGCCGATCACCGTCTTCCGGTGGTCCAGGGCCCAGGCGATGACCGACCGGTACCGGTCCGCAGTCCGGTCGAACCAGTCGTTGAACCGGTCCAGCACCCGTGCCACCAGGTGCCGCTTCCCCGTCCGGTCGATGTCCGGGTCGTGCCACCGGGAGGAGAGCATCGGGTCGAGCGTGAACGAGACGAAGAGCGAGACGAGGACCGCGAAGGTGACGGTGATCCCGAACTGGAAGAAGAAGCGCCCGACGATCCCTTTCATGAACGCCACCGGGACGAAGACGGCGACGATGGAGAATGTGGTGGCCAGGACGGCCAGGCCGATCTCGCTCGTCCCTTCACGCGCGGCCGTGAAGTGGTCCTTCCCGCGCTCCAGGTGCCGGACGATGTTCTCCCGCACGACGATGGCGTCGTCGATCAGAAGCCCGATGGCCAGCGACAGGGCCATCAGCGTCATGACGTTGAGCGTCATCCCCATGAAGTTCATGACGATGAAGGAGGAGATGACCGAGATGGGGAGGGTAAGCCCCGTGATGACGGTGGACCGCCAGGAGTTGAGGAAGCAGAAAACGATCAGGACGGTGAGGATGCCGCCGAGCACCAGCGTCTCCTCGACGTCCCGAACCGAGTCCCGGATCATGATCGAGGCGTCGCGGACCATCTCGATCCTCGTCCCCGGGGGAAGTTCCCCCTGGAGGTTTCCGATCTCCTTTTTCACCGTGTCCACCACGGCCACGGTATTCGCGCCCGACTGTTTCTGGATGTCGAGCGCCACGGCGGGAACCCCGTTGACCAGGGCGAGCGACCGCTGCTCCTCGACGCCGTCCCGGACCCGGGCAACCTCCCCGAGGGTCACGGGCCTCCCGCTGCGCTGGGCGATCACCATCGACGCGAACCGGTCCACCGCCTCCGGCTTTCCCGCCACGCGGAGGGGGAATTCGGATCCGTTCCGGTTGAGGCGGCCCAGGGGGGTGTTGACGTTCTCCGACTGGAGACCGCCGATCACCTCGTCGACCCCCATCCCGAGGGCGTCGAGGCGGACCGGGTCGATGTCCACGTTTACCTCCCGCTTGGACTCGCCGACCAGGTCGACCTTCCCGACCCCGGCGATGTTCTCGAAGCGGCGCCGGATCTTCTTGTCGACCAGCGTAGTCAGATCTCTCGGGGTAAGGGTCTCCGAGCGCACCGCCAGGGAGACGACGGGCATCGCGGAGAAGTCGAGCTTCTGGATGATCGGCTCCTCGATCCCGCCGGGCAGGTCGCCCCGGATGGCGCTCACCTTGGCGCGCGCCTCCTGGGAGGCCTCGTTGATACGGACCTCCAGCCGGAACTCGACGATGACGGTGGATACGCTCTCGCGCGACATCGAGGTGACGTGCTTGACCCCGGCGATCGGGTTCACCGCCTCCTCGATTCGCTTGCTCACCTCCCGCTCCACGGTCTCCGGGGAGGCCCCGGGGTAGCGGGTGACGATGGTGATCACGGGGAACTCCACGTCGGGGAACATGTCGATCGCAAGCCGTTTGTACGAGAAGGCGCCGAGCGTGACCAGGGCGAGCATCATGACGGAGGCGAAGATCGGCCGCTTGATGGAGAGGTTCGAAAGGAACATGGTCAGGCGCCCCCGTTCACCCGCGTGACGTTCACCCGGTCCCCGTCCCGCACATTGAAGCCCCCGCGCGTGATCACCGTCTCGCCCGCCGCGAGCCCGGAAACGATCTCCACCCGGTCCCCCGACACGGTCCCCGTTCCGACCTGGCGGAGACGGGCGACGTTGTCGGCCACCACGAACAGGCTGGCCTTCCGTCCCCCGACGTCCCAGGACAGAAGGGAGGCCCGGGGCGCCTGGAGGACGCCGGTCCGGTTCCCGGTCACGATCCGCCCCGTGACGAAGAGCCCTCCCTTGAGCAGCTCCGGGAGGTTCTCGACCTCGGCGACGACCTTGACCGACCGGTCCGCCTCGTCGACGGCGGGGTTGATGAATTTCACTTTCCCCGTGAAGATTTTCCCCGGAAACGCGTCGGTCACGAAGGTGAGCGGCTGGCCCGCGCGGAGGGCGCCCATCTCGCCGGAAGGTACGTTCACCGTCAGATCGAGCAGGCGGTTGTCGACCACCCGGAACAGCTCCTTCTGCATCTCTCCCACGACCTCCCCGACGTTGACCATCCGCTCGGCGACGATGCCGTCGAAGGGTGCCCGGATGACCGCCTTGGAAATTCGCGTCTCCGCCTGCCGGATGTCCTCCTCCGCCACCTGGATCTGGGCCTGCGACGCGGAGAAGCGGGCCGCGGCCGCCTCCTTTTGCGTTCGGGCGTCATCCAGGGTCTGCGTCGTGATGAGTCCGGATTCCTTGAGGTTTTGGGCGCGCTCGTACTCCCGGTCTGCCCGGTTCCTCGCGGCCTCCGCCTCCAGGAGTGCCGCCCTGGCCATCTCGAGAGAGGCCTGCGCTTTCTTGAGGACCGCCTCGGCTTCGCGGGTGTCGACGCGGGCAAGAGGAGCCCCTCTTTTTACCCGGACCCATTCGGTGACGTACACGTCGGCCACCGTTCCCCCGAATTCGGATTTCACGGAGGCGTCGTATTTCGAGGAAAGATTCCCTACCACGTCGATCCCCGCGGTGAAGTCGGCCAAGGCGGCGCGGGTCGCCTCCACGGCAACGGGGGGCCGGCCGGTGGTGGTTGCGCCCTTCCCGCTGTTCTGCCCCTCGGCAGAGCACCCCGAAAGTCCCGTCGCTAGGATGAGAAGCGCACCGGCAGATGCAAGCGCCCGTTTCATTTTCTACCCCCTGTCCCCCGCACTTCGCTTCCCCGCGGGTCCCTTTTCCCAGCCGGGGAGATTCCCCGGTAAATGATCTTCAACACCCGCCCTAGCCCGTCCTTGTCGACCGCATCCCCGGGCTGGCAGAGCCGGGACTCCATGGCGACGTTCAAGGCGCCGAGGATGGCCCACATCATGTCATCGACGTTCCCCTTCCCGAATTCGCCCTTCCGGATTCCTTCCCGGACCAGCCCCCGGACGACATCCTGGAGGCTGCGGTGATAGGCGTCAAAGTCGATAAACGGCGCCCCCTGGGGCGGCCCGTAGTAGATGGCGTACATCACGCGCGCCACATCGATGTGATCCAGGAAGAGGGAAAACACCTCCGTGCAAAGGCGCGTCAGCCTTTCCGCCGCGCTTCCCCGCACCGAGAGGGATTCCTCGAGGAGCGAGTCGAACCGGGAGAACCCCCCCCGCATCAGCTCGAGATAGATCCCTTCCTTGCTCCGGAAGTAGTAGTACAGGACGGGTTTCGTGACCCCCGCGGCCTCCACGATCTCCCGGACGGTGGTCCCGGCGTACCCTTTCCGGGTGAACAGCTCGGTGGCGCTTTTCAGGAGCCTTCCCCGCACCGCACCGTCCGAGGCTCTCGGTCTTTCCCCCTGCTTCGTCCCCATCGTCCCTCCCCGGGAAGGTTCGTCCCGGCCTCCCCTTGTACTTACTGAACGGTAAGTATAGAAGGGCGGGAAACGATGTCAAGAAAAATGTTTACCGACCGGTAGGTATAGGTAGTGAACCCGGCGGGCGGTTTCCCCGCCGGCAGGAATCCGGGCAACGATGAGCTCTCGGGCCGGAGCGCGAGGGCAGGCGGAAGCGTTGGCGTTCCCCCCTACGGGGTTCCGGCCGCCTTCTTTGCCACGCGGGCGTTGAACTTGGCGAAGTCGACCGTAAACCTCTCGTGGGTCCCCTTCCCGATCACCTCCACCTCGTCCCTTCCCTCGATCTCCCACACGGTCCGGCGTCCGTCGATCCCGATGCACCGGACGTGGACGGAGATTTCCATCCCCGGCGGGGTCGCCGCGGTGTGGGTCACGTTGACAAGCGTCCCGACGCTCCCCTCCCCCGGATCCAGGTGGGGGGCCATTGCCTCGATGCACGCCCACTCGAACAAGCCTACCCAGAAGCCCGTGGCGAACACCTTCGGCATCCCCTGAAACGCCGGCGCCTCCGGGTACAGAAACGGCACCGTCTTGTTTTCCGGAACGCGGTATTTGTGGACGTGCTCCAGCCCGACCTTCAGAGTGTCTTTCATCGGTTCCTCCCGTGTCTTGTAGGTTAGTCGGCGACCTGGCTCCGGGCGCTGCGCGGAAGCCTCACCCGGAAACGATAGACGATTTTCCAACCGGGGTACAATGGGAGAAAACGAAAGGGTAAGATAAAAGGTATTCACGGCGGGCGCAACCGCCGGCAGAGGAGGAGCGCGATGGCACCGTTTCCCGTGCGGAACTGCTTCGCGGGGCTTCTTGTGGTACTTTCCGTTTTCGCCGCAGCCCTCGCGGGATGTGGCGACACCAACGTCGGGAAGGCGGAGTCGATCGCCGCCCTCGCGGGCGCCGCGGGCGGCCCCGGCTTCTTCGACGGCTCTCCCTCCGACCCGGTCCGGTTCGACTCGCCTTCGGGCGTGGCCGTGATCGGACCCGATCGCTTCCTCGCCGACACGCGAAACCACGTGATCCGGAAGATCGACGGCGCGGGGATCGTATCGACCTTCGCGGGGACGTTCGGCCTGCCCGGGTCCGCGGACGGCACGGGACCGGCGGCCCGCTTCTCCCTCCCCTCCGGGATCGCCGCCGTCGGAAACACACTGTATGTCTGCGACGCGGGAAACCACACGATACGGAAAATGATCGCGTCGAGCGGTGTGGTCACAACCCTCGCCGGAAGCGCGGGCTCGCCCGGGTTCACGGACGGTACGGGAGCCGCCGCCCGGTTCTCCACCCCGAGAGGGATCACCAGCGACGGGGTCACGACGCTCTACGTGTCGGACACCGGAAACCACACGATCCGGAAGGTTACGGTGGCGGGTGAGACCACGACTCTCGCCGGCCAGGCGGGGTCGCCGGGCGCAGCCGACGGCCTGGGCTCCGCAGCGCAGTTCTCCTCCCCGGAAGGAGTGGCCCTCATCGGAACCGGTTTTCTCTACGTCGCCGACACGGGAAATCACACGGTGCGAAAGGTGGTCTTGACAGCGTCGAGCGGGGATGTGACAACCCTGGCCGGATCGGCGGGCATGCCGGGAACCGACGACGGCGCCGGGTTGCTGGCCCGCTTCCGGCTGCCCTCCGGGATCGCCAGCGACGGGAACACGCTGTTCCTCTGCGATACGGGGAACCACACCCTCCGGACCGTCTCCCAAAGCGGCGTTGTGATTACCCTGGCCGGCACCGCGGGGATCCCGGGGTTCGCCGACGGAACGGGGAGCGCGGCGCGGTTCCGCGCACCGGCGGGGATCGGAACGGCCGGCGGCGGGAGCAGCCTGTTCTTCGTGGCCGACACGGATAACCATGTTCTCCGGCAGGTCACGGCCTCGGGGGTGGTTTCCCCCGTGGCCGGGAACCCGCCCCGGGCGGGAAGCTCGGACGGCACGGGCGCCGGTGCCCGCTTCGCCGGCCCGGCGGGGGCCGCCATCCTCGGAGACGACCTGTTCCTCGCGGACACCGATAACCACACGATCCGCAAGGTCACCCCCGCGGGGGTCGTCACCACCATCGCGGGGTCCGCCGGTGTCACCGGTTCGACCGACGGATCGGGAACCGCGGCCCGCTTTTCGTTCCCCGGCGGCATCGCGGCGGTAGCCGGCGACCTGTACGTCGCCGATTCCCAAAACCACACGATCCGGAAGGTTACGGTCGCCGGCCTCGTGACCACGATCGCGGGCGACCCCGGCCAGACGGGGTCCGCCGACGACACGGGGACATCCGCCCGGTTCAACAATCCCCAGGGGATCGTTGCGCTCGGGGGCGACCTGTACGTGACCGATACGGGGAATCACGTCATCCGCAAGGTGACCACGGCAGGGGTTGTCGACACATTGGCGGGAAGCCCGGGAACACCGGGGTCAACGGACGGAACCGCCGCGGCCCGCTTCAACTCCCCCCTCGGGATCGCCTTCGTCGGAACCAACCTCTTTGTCGCCGACGGAGGGAACCACACCATCCGGAGGGTTACCACGCCCGCCGGGGATGTGGACACGTTTGCCGGCTCCGCGGGCCAGCCGGGATTCGCCGACGGTCAGGGCGACAGCGCGCGCTTTTCCTCCCCGGACGGCATCGCGGCGGTCGGCTCGGTCCTCTACGTGGCGGACCGGGGGAACCACGCGGTGCGCCGGATCAGCACGACCCGGAACGTCACCACATTCGCGGGAACGCCCGACGCCGCGACGACGAGAAACGGCGACCCTTCCACCGCACTGATGAACGCCCCTACCGGGGTCGCGGGAGAGCCCGGTGCGATCTACTTCACCGACATCAACGAGAACGTCGTCCGCAAGATCCTCTTCTAGAAAGGAGTCTGGCATGCCACGGAAAACGAGTCGGATTCGGAACCACCATAAAGGGATCGTGAAGAACATAAAGGCGATCGTCAAGCGGGCCGATGCCCTCCCGAGCAGGCCGGGGGCTGCCGCGCGCAAGGCCCTGAAAGGGGACATCGAGTTCCTCCGGAACGATCTCACTCCTCACGCGGAAGGGGAAGAAATCGGGCTCTACCCGGCGGCGGACAGGCTGATCCGCAAGTACGGCCGCCCGACGGCGACGATGAGCCGGGAGCATGTCCACCTGAAAAAGGAGATCGACGTCTACTGCCGCCTTGCGGGGAGGATCGCCTCGGCGAAGGGGCCCGTCCCGGCCGCAACCCGCACCGCGTTCTGGAAAGCGGCTATCCGGCTGGAGTTCCTTCTTTCCGTCCACCTGGAGGAGGAGGAGGAGGATCTTCTCCCCTATTTCGACAAATATCTGTCACAGAAGGAAGTGAACGCGGTCATCGAGAAGATGCACGGGCACTGAGCGCGGAAAGGACGTCGGCAGCGTGGTCGGGGACACTTCTCGGCGCCCTTGTGGCCTGAAAAAACCCCGGCTTGCGGGGGGATTCCCCTCCGCTACGCCTCGGGTCCTCGGTCATCAGCGCAGCAGCCGCAGGAGGGGGGCGCAGTGAGGTAAAGCGCAGCCGCGCGGGTCCAACGCGCGGCGAGCCACGAACGGAGCCCCCCCCGAGGCTGCGGAGCGAGACACGCGACCGCTCGACGCCATTCACCGCGCACATCTCGGATGGCGCCCGCCTCAGGGAAGGAAGAGTTCTTAGGAACGTCCCCGTTCTTAGGGTCACGCTTCTCGCACCCAGTTCACCCGCAGCAGTTTCGAATCCTCGGACCATTTGTACTCCACCGTTCCGCTGCATGCCTTGTGAACTTCCCGCCCGATCCGCTGGGCGAGTTTCTCTGCGGTCGTCGAAACCTCGAACCCGTCCTCGTTCTCCGTAAATTCGATGATCCGCGCGAGAGGATTAAACCCCATCGCCCTCTTCTCCTCGTTGCGGACGAGGTTCCGGATCTCCTCCCGGTGCTCCCGGACGAACGAGCCGCGCAGGGTGACCACTCCCCCGATGAAACCGTCGGCGATCTTCCGGCATGCAGGGCAGCGCCTCCTGGCAAATTCGCCGCCCTTCTTGCGGGTAAGCAGAGCGAATTCCTTTTCGTCAAGGTACCAGCGCTTGTTCCGGCAGATGGCCCGGCATTCCGGGCAGACGCCCACCGAAGGCGCGGATTTTTTCGGAATATAGGAATCGGTTTCCCGGGTGACGTTCTTTTTGTGGGCGGGACTGTAAGTGAACCGTGCCATCGTCTTCCCTCCTCCCGTGCAAACGTAACGGTTGGATGCGAAGAACCTTCTCTAATAAGACACTCCCGGAGACGGGCGGGTTCCGGATGGCAGCTATTCGACGACGATACCCTCCTCCGTCCTCCTCACCACGACGGGGGCGCCCGCGCCCTTTTCGCGTCCCAGCAGCCCCCGGGCGCTCAGTTCGCTGATGGGGCCCCGGACCCACCGGTCGATCACCCGCGCCAGTTCGCGGACCCCGTATTCGGGACTGTACCCGGTCTCGGCGAGCCATTCGCGGGCCTCCGGCTCCACCCGGAGGGCAAGACCCGACGCTTCCATCAGATTCTCCTCCAGGACGGAAAGCTGCATCTCCAGGACTTTCCGGACATCCTCCCTGCTTAAGGGTCGAAACACGATCTGCTCGTCGATCCGGTTCAGGAACTCGGGGCGGAACCTCTGCCGGGCCATGCTGATCGCCGCCTCGGCGGCGGCGGCATCGTCCTGCGCGTGGAACCCGATCTCCTTCCCCATACGGATGTTTCCCGTCATCACAAAGATGGCGTTCCTCGCATCGGCGGTCCGCCCCTGGCTGTCGGTGATCTTCCCCTCGTCGAACAATTGCAGGAAGATATCGAACACCCGCGGGGCCGCCTTGTCGATCTCGTCCAGGAGGACGACGGAATACGGCGTTGTCCGGAGCCTTCCCGTCAACTGCCCCCCCTCCTCGTAGCCGATGTATCCCGGGGAGGCGCCCAGCAGGCGGGTGACGGTCGAATTGTCCTGGTATTCCGACATGTCCAGCCGGATGAACGACCGTTCCTCCGCGAACAGATAGGAGGAGATCTGCCTGGCCACCTCGGTTTTCCCCACGCCGGAGGGCCCCAGAAACAGGAACACCACCAGGGGACGCCGCCTGTCCCCCAGGCCCGCATGCGCGAGCAGCAGCCGCCGGCACACCCGGGAAACGGCCTCCTCCTGTCCCACGATATGGAGGTTCAGATGCTCCTCGAGCCCCTTGATCCTCGACTCCGTGAGGCCTGCAAGCCCGCCCTGTACGACCTCGAGGGGAATGCCGGACTTCTCGGCCATCACGCGGGCGACGGTGTCCGGCCGCACGATGGCGACGCCCATCGGAATATCCTGGTCCGCCTCGATCATCCGCGAGAGGAGAGGAACGCGGCATTCGGCGCAGGCGCGGTCCAGCAGGTCGATCGCCTTGTCCGGCATGAAATGTCCGTGGTCGAACCGGAGAGAGAGATCCACCGCGGCCGCGAGCGCCTCATCCGTGATCGTGACGCTGAAATGGGACTCGCGGTGGGCCCGCAGCCCCCCGAGGATATCCAGCGTCTCGTCCCGGCCCGGCTCGGCGACCTGGATAGGCTGGAAGCGGCGCTCGAGCGCAGGGTCCTTCTCCACGCAGCGCCGGTATTCCATGATCGTCGTGGCGCCGATGCAACGCAACTCCCCCCGCGCCAGGGCCGGCTTCATGATGTTGCCGGCGTCCATCGGGGCGCCCTCGGCCCGTCCCGCGCCGACCACGGTGTGGAACTCGTCGATGAACAGGATCACTTCGGGATGTGCGCGGATCTCTTCGATCACGTGGGTAAGCCTCTCCTCGAACTCTCCGCGGTACTTGGTCCCCGCGACCAGTTCCGCCATGGAAAGCTCCACGACCCTCTTCCCCGCGAGCACGCGCCTGTCCCGTCCCGTGGCGACGCGCTCGGCGAGCGCCTCGACGATAGCCGTCTTCCCCACGCCCGCCTCCCCGACGAGCACCGGGTTGTTTTTCGTAGGCATCACCAGGACCTTGAGGAGCTGGCGGAGAGTGTTCCGCGTCCTCTCGGAATCCACGAACGGCAGCAGGCTCCCCTCGCGGGCCGCCCGGGTGATGTCCCGCCCGTAGCGGTCGAGTACAGGGGTGTTCGCCTCCACTGTTTCCGGTTCGGAAACCATCGTGCCCACATCCTCGGTCCGGGAAGGTTCCTTCACTTCCTCGCGCATCGGTGACGAAAGGGGATCCGGCGGGACCGACCCCGGCTGGATTCCCGCCCCGGTCAGCACGGCGGAGACGATTGGTCCCGGATCGGAAAGGATAGCCGTCAGCAGGTGGAAAGCGTTTGTTTCCGTGCTTCCCCCCCTCTCGGATATCTCCTTCCCCCGACGGAAGATCTCCTTGCACGCATCGCTTCTATGCACCACCTGGTCGGCGTGCCGGGCATGTCCGGGCCGAAGCCGGGACCGTACCCCCCTTCGCAGGGTGCTGCTGGAAATCCCCATGGTCGACAGGATCTCATCGACGCGGTCCCCCTCGGCGCGTATCTCCTCCAGCGGGAGGGACTGCGCCTTGACGAACCGGATAAAGCTCATCGTTTTATGAAGGCTGCACACACCGATCAGCAGATGTTCGCGCTCGATGAGGGGATGCCTTGCCGTGGCCGCTTCCGCGGCGCCGATCTGCCAGGCAAGGCCGGCGGCTGCAGAT
>DATHRT010000161.1:0-14048 GCA_035464915.1 Candidatus Limnocylindria bacterium | reverse complement strand
CTCGACCCCCGGCTGGGCGGCTTCCAGCGGCGTGGTGCGGATCTCCTTGAGACCGGCGGCGGTGGTCCCGACGATGGCCATTTTTCCTTTCAGCGCGGCCGGGTCAGCCGTGCCGTCCAGGATGGCGGCGGCGGAGATGTGAGGGAAGCGATGACGCCGCCCGCGGTAGTTCACCAGAAGGTTTCCGCGACGGTCGAGGGGGATGGTTCTCCCGTTCCACCACAGTGCCTCGACTCCCTCCGGCCCGGTCTCCAAAACGGCATTGCCGCCGCGGGCCCGCAAGACAACGGCCAGGGCGAGGCTCGGGTAGAGGAGTCCCCGGTGGCGGATCACAAGCGGAACGCGCCGCAACACACCGTCGGGGTCCGGGAGGATATTGAAAAACCCCGAGGCGCCCGCCGCCTGCGCCAGGACAGGGAGGTTGCAGATGACGCCCGGGGCGTCGAAGAGCCCCGTGTTGCCGTCCGTTCCGCCGCCCGAGCGCACCGCTGCCCGCAGCGGGTGCAGGACGCACGATTCCCCGCGCGACTCGTCGAAGTCGAACTGGTAGCCGAGAACGAAGGGACCTCCGGCAAGGGTCTCCGCCAGGGCCCGGTCGGTGTCGAGCGCCTCCGGGGAGACCCCCGAAAGCCCGATGCCCACACCCAGGTCTCGTTGGACCTCCTCGGAGAGGAACCGGAGCGACGTCCGGTCGGGCTCGGCGAAGACCATGTCGAGTCCCACCGCCGCCGCGCCGCCCTCCGCGATCGTTCCCAGGAGGCGGGCCACCCGGTAGCGGGGCCACGGCCACTGTCCCAGGCTCTCGAGGGTTGCCTCGTCGAGATCCACTACGACCACGGACCCGGTCACCGGCCGAGGGGGAGCGGAACGCAGGAAGGAGTCGTACACCTTCCCTTCCAGGAAGACGGCGAGGGAGGGGGGCCAGATGCACAAGGTCCCCGCGAGAAGAGTGAGAAGGAAGCCGGGGACGAGGAAAGGGAGGACGGGCGGCCTGCGCGGGCGTCCCACCTTATCGAACCGTCACCTCCACGCGGCGGTTCCGCGGCTCGGAGACCTGGTCGCCGGTGGGGATGAGAGGGTTGTCCTTTCCATGAGAGGTTATGTCGATGATGGAGGGGGCTGTCCCATTCCTGATGAGGATAGCGGCCACCGCCTCGGCCCGCTCCAGGGAAAGCCGGTAGTTGTAGTTCTTGGATCCCAATGTGTCGGTATGCCCCACGACGCTCATGTCCACGGGTTTGCGTTCCCGAATGGTACGCAGGACCTTTTTCAAGTCGGCACGCGATTGACTCGTGAGTTCGGCGGTGTCGTGTTTGAAATACAGGATGAACTGCAGCGGAGGTTGCGGGAGAGCATCGAGGGCGGGACCGACCAGGGAGCGAACTTCCTCCGCGGGCATGACGACGGGCTCGCCCGGGGCGGCGCCGGATTCGACGCTTACGGCCTGCCGGGGATTGGAGAGCACTTGTTCGCCTCCTGCGCCCGACACGATGATGGAGCCGGTTTTCCCCTGGTCGTCGGGGAGGAGAACGATGACATCCCGGGACGCGGTGCACGTGGAAAGAAACAACAGGATGGCGAGGCAGACCACGCGAGCGCGAGGCATCCCCTTGAGACCCGTTCCTGGCCGGCGGCTACGCATCCACCCTCATTCCGGGCCAGGCCGCCCGCCCACATTCACTGCGAACCGGGTCCCCCGGATGCCGATGGAGGCCATCGGGGTCTCGAAATGGGCCGACCCGGGGGCCAGCTTGCCGATGAGACCCGAAAGGTACGCCATGGTTCCCCGGGTGATGCGCGCCAGCATACCGAATTTCCCCTCGTAGGGGGAGAAGAGGAATGTCTCGATGACGATCCGGCTTTCCGGACCGAGGGAGAGGGTCGAATTGTCCCGGAGAATCACGCCCATCGATCCGCCGGAACCGGTAGTCAAGGTGTCGCCGGCGAGGAGCTTCGTCCCCGCGGATGCCGGCAGGACGTGCCCCCCGCGCGTAACGGTGGCAGTTCCTGAGGAGGACCGCACCGTACCGATGGTTTCCAGGGCGGCGGCGGGAATTCCCTGCGCCAGAACGGACATCGCAGCCAGAAGGATGACAACGTGCCGCGTGGCCCTCATGGCCTCCCTTCTCCGGGACGTCAAGGCCCCGATACTCCTTACTTTTTATGCCTTCCCTTCCGGCGAATGTCAAGGGCGCGGGGGGGGAGGCGCGGGCGAAGGTTTTCGCGTTGCGTCTCCCTTTGGCTACGACGACCTGTTCCGGAGTGCTGCGTTTCGCACTTCCGCCGACACCATGTCTGCGAACTGCGCGAAGTTCGCCTCGAACATCGCCGCCAGTTTTTTCGCCTGCACGTCGTAGGCCGCCTTCTCCGGCCACGTGGTGCGGGGGTCGAGCATTTCCGCCGGGACGTCGGGGCACGACGTGGGGACGTGCAGCCCGAAGAAAGGGTCAGTTCTCGTTTCGACGTCGTTCAGCTTGCCGGAGAGGGCGGCACGCAGCATGGCGCGGGTCAGGGGGAGCGAAATCCTGTGCCCGGTGCCGTACGGTCCGCCGGTCCAGCCGGTGTTGATAAGCCACACGCGGGATCCGTGGCGGGCGATTTTCTCCCCCAGGAGCCCGGCATAGACGGAGGGGTGGAGAGCCATGAAAGGGCCTCCGAAACAGGCGCTGAACGTCGCCTCCGGTTCGGTGAGGCCCCGCTCGGTTCCCGCCACCTTGGCCGTGTAGCCCGAGAGAAAATGGTACATGGCCTGGGCGGGGTTCAGGGCGGCAATGGGGGGAAGAACGCCGAAGGCGTCCGCCGTGAGCATGACGATGTGCCGGGGGTGCCCCACGGATCCCTGCGTCGCCGAACGGGGGATAAAGGAAAGAGGGTAGGATGCGCGCGTGTTCTCCGTTAGCGATCCATCGTCCAGATCGATCTGCCTGTTGGCCGTGTTCATGGCGACGTTTTCCAGGATGGTGCCGAACATCCGGGTCGTTTGGTAGATCTCGGGCTCCGCTTCGAGGGAAAGCTTGATAACCTTCGCATAGCACCCCCCCTCGAAATTGAACACCCCATTGTCGCTCCATCCGTGCTCGTCGTCCCCCACAAGCGTCCGTTCCGGGTCGGCGGACAGGGTCGTTTTCCCGGTTCCCGACAACCCGAACAGGATGGCCACGTCGTTTTCGTCCTCCCCGAAATTGGCGGCGCAATGCATCGGCAGGACGCCGGTTTTCGGGAGGAGGTAATTCATCACCGTGAACAGGGATTTCTTTATTTCCCCCGCGTACAACGATCCCCCGATGAGAGCCTCCCGCCGCCCGAAATGGATGAGGATGAAGACCTCGGAACGCGTGCCGTCCATCTCGGGGCTCGAGTGGAACCCGGGAGCGTCGATCACGGTGAACGCCGGCACGTGCTGGGCGCGCATCTCCGGATTCGGGTCGGTGAGGAACATGTTGCGCACAAAGAGGCTGTGCCAGGCCATCTCCGTAATGACCCGGACCGGGAGCCTGTGCTCCGTGTCGGCGCCGATGAAGCAATCCTGTACGAAGATCTCCTTCCCCTCCAGATAGGAGAGAAGCCGGCTGCGAAGCAGTTCGTACTTCTCCGTGTCGAAAGGGCGGTTGCTCTTTCCCCACCAGATTTGTTTCTCGCTCGAAGGATCCCGCGCGAAGAACCGGTCATTGGGGGAACGCCCCGTGTACTCCCCCGTCCGCACCACCAGGGGACCCTTTAATGCCAGGTGACCCTCCCGGCGCTGAAGAGCATGTTCGATGAGAGCGCAAGGGGGAAGGTTCCACCATGCGACCTCCGGGTCGAGGATCCCGTGCTGCGCGAGGTTTTTCCCCTCCGGTCCAAACCCATGGGTTTTCATCGTTCTTCCTCCTTCGGGAAATCGGGGGTTTCGGCGAAAACCAGACGGATGACGATCCGGGATGTCTCGTGGGGGCCGGGGGCCGCTTTACGGCCGCCTTGAGCGCTTTGGTTTCAAGGATACCACTCGCCTCTCGGGCAGTACGATCCGGTCCAGTCCCATGTCCTCCTCTTCCCGGTACATGACCGTGGCTCCCGTCCGCGCTACGCCGATGATCCCGAATTCCTCGAACATCCGTAAGGCGTTGTCGATGTTCTCCTGCTTGCCCGTGATTTCCACGATCATGTGGGCGGGGGCCACGTAAATCACCTTCCCGCCGAAGATCTGGGTGGTCGCCGTGACGTGGACACGGTCCTGCGGTGACGCTTTCACCTTCAACAGGACCAGCTCCCGGTTGATCACGTTCGCGTAGGTCACGTCCTCGGTCTTTGGGATTTCCGTGATCTTGTCGATCTGCTGGACGATCTGTTCGATCTTGTTCCCTTCGCCGTGGGAAAACGAGATCGTCATCCGGCTCACCTCTTCGACGTGCGTGTGGCCGACGGTGATCGTCTCGACGTTGTACCGCTTCTTCCGGATGAGGGAGAGCAGCTTGTACAGGACGCCCGGCTGGTTGTGGGCGAACGCCAGGATGGTGTGCGCTCTCTTCGGCCTCATCGGGTGACCCTCATGTCGGAAAACCGGGAGCCCGCCGGGATCATGGGCAGGATCATCTCGTCCATGTCCGTCACGACCTCGATCAGGTAGGCCCCCTTGTGCCTCATTGCGCGCCGCAGGGCCGGCTCGAGCGCTTTTCCTTCGTCGACCCTCTCCCCGGCGATCCCGTAGGCCGAGGCGAGTTTGATGAAATCGGGGTTCTTCACCGGGGTCCCGACGAACCGGCTTCCGTGGAACAGGTCCTGCCACTGGCGGACCATCCCCAGAAAATTGTTGTTCAGCAGCAGGATCTTGATGTCGATATGCTGTTCCATGATGGTGCCCAGCTCCTGGATGTTCATCTGGAAGGAGCCGTCGCCGACGACCACCCACACGCGCTCACCGGGACGGGCGAATTTCACGCCCATCGCCGCCGGGACCGAAAACCCCATCGACCCCAGTCCCCCGGAGTTGAACCACGTGTTGAAGCGGTTGAACTGGTAATACCGCGCTGTGAACATCTGGTGCTGCCCGACGTCTGAGACCACGTTATCCTTCCCTCCGGTCAGCTCCGAAAGCTTGCGGAGCACGCAACCCATCAGCAGCGACTTCTCGTTTCCTTTTCCGTTGCAGGTGGTTACCGGGTCGATCTTCTCCCATTCCTTTCGGTTTTTCGCCGCGAATGCGTACCACTCCCTGTACGGCTTCGGCTCCACGACCTTCGTCATCTCCACGACGGCGGGCTTGAGATCGCTGTAGATGGCAACCGTCGCGCGGACGTTCTTGTTGATTTCGGACGGGTCCTGCTCGACGTGGATCACGTCCGCGTGCTGCGCGTATTCGTCGAGCTTCCCCGTCACGCGGTCGTCGAACCGCATCCCCAGCGCGATGATCAGGTCGGCGTGCTCGATCGCCCGGTTGGCCTCCACGGTCCCGTGCATCCCCATCATCCCGAGATATTGCGGATGTTCCGCGGGGAGGGAGCTGATCCCGTGCAGGGTGCAGGAAAACGGCATGCGGGAACGCTCGAGGAACCGCCGCACCTCGCCCTGTGCCCCCGACTGGATGACGCCGTGCCCGACGAAGACGATCGGCTGCTTTGCGCCCGCCATCAGTTTCTGCACGCGGTCGAGCTGGTCTTTCCGGATCCCTGGCGGCTTCGTCACCGGGTAGCGGATCGTCGTGTCGAAGCCGTCGTCCGGGATCACGGCGTTCGCGATATCCTTGGGGAAATCGATGTTGACCGGGCCTTTCCGGCCCGTGTTGGCGAGATAGAATGCCTCCTTGACCACGCGGGGGATTTCGTACGGGTCGTCCAGGATGTACGACTGCTTCGTGACCGGGACGAGCATGCCGATGATGTCGCTTTCCTGGAACGCGTCGGTGCCGATCACGGAAGTCGCCACCTGTCCCGTGAGGGCGATGATCGGTATGGAATCCATGTGGGCGTCCGCGATCCCGGTCATCAGGTTCGTGGCCCCCGGTCCGGAGGTGGCGATACACACTCCGGGCCTTCCCGTAGCCCGTGCCATCCCCTGGGCGGCGAACGCCGCCGCCTGTTCATGGCGGACCATGACGTGCTTAAGCGTAGGGAACTGCGGGAACGCGTCGTACACCGGCATGATCGCCCCGCCGGTATACCCGAACAGGTAGGTAACCCCCTCTTCCACGAGGGACCGGCACATCAGTTCCGCGCCCGTGATCGTTTTCTTCCGTCTGGCCATTTTCGCTCTCCTTGGACTATCGATCCTAGCTTGTCACCGCGCCAAGCGACGCGCTGCCCACGAGCTTAGCGTATTTTCCCATGACGCCGCGCCCGTATTTCGGCTCCGGGGCCTTCCACCGGGAAAGACGCGCCGCGATTTCCGCATCGCCCGCTTCGAGGGAAATCGACCGGTCCTTCAGGTTGATGGTGATCCGGTCGCCTTCCCTGACGACTGCGATCGGCCCTCCCGCCTGCGCTTCGGGGGCGATGTGTCCGACCATGATCCCGTGGGTGCCGCCCGAGAACCGGCCGTCGGTGATCAGCGCGACGTCTTTCCCCAGTCCGGCGCCCATGAGGGCGGCGGAAGGGGAGAGCATCTCCCGCATCCCCGGCCCGCCCTTCGGGCCTTCGTACCGGATCACGATCACGTCGCCTTTCCGGATAGTGCCGGATAAAATCGCGTCCAGCGCGTCCTCTTCTCGCTCGAAGACCCGTGCCGGTCCCGTGTGGTGATCCAGTTCCTTCCCGCTCAGTTTCAGGACAGCCCCTTCCGGCGCGAGGTTCCCGCGGATGACCGTGATGTGCCGTCCGGGCGGCGCATAAGGGCGCTCCGGCGGGAAACAGATGTCCTGCCCGCCTGGAACCGTAGGCGCGCCTGCCAGGTTTTCCGCAACCGTCTTTCCCGTGACGGTCAGGCACTTCCCGTGGAGCAGCCCCGCGTCGAGCAGCGTCTTCATCACCATCGGGATGCCGCCGATCGCGTCCAGGTCCGCCATGACGTATTTCCCGAAAGGCTTGAAGTTCCCCAGCAGCGGAACGTTCTGCCCGATACGCTGGAAATCGTCCAGCGAAAGCGGCACCTGCGCCTCGTGGGCCAGCGCCAGAATGTGAAGGATGCCGTTCGTCGAGCCGCCCAGCGCCATCATCACGACGATGGCGTTTTCGAACGCCTCCTTCGTCGCGATGTCGCGGGCGTGTATTCCCCGGTCGAGAAGCCCTACGAGCGCCGTGACGGAGTCGATGCAGTCCTTCCGCTTCGAAGGCGAGATCCGGTTCTCCCGGTCCACCGCAGCGTGCGAGGCGGACCCCGGGACGCTCATTCCCATCGCCTCGATCACCGAAGCCATCGTGTTGGCCGTGTACATCCCGCCGCACGAACCGGCGCCTGGGCAGGAGTGGCATTCCACTTCGTGCAACTGCTCATCCGTGATCTTTCCCGCTCCGTGGGCTCCGACCGCCTCGAAGGCGCTCACGATCGTCAGGTCCTCCCCCTGCAAGCTTCCGGGAAGGATTGTTCCTCCGTACAGGGTCAACCCGATGCTGTTGTTGCGAAGGATGGGCATGAGCGCGCCCGGGATGCTTTTGTCGCATCCGCTGAGTGTGAGGATCCCGTCGGCGGCGTACCCCTCGTGCATGGTCTCGATGCAGTCGGCGATGAGGTCCCGGGACATCAGGGAGTATTTCATCCCCTCCATCCCCATCGTCTCCCCGTCGCTGATGACGGGCGTGCCGAAGAGGAACGGTTTGCCCCCGGATTCGCCGATTTCCCGGAAAAGGATGTCCCCAAGATCGCGGATGTGGTCGTTGCAGGGGGTGGCGTTCGTGAAAGGGCAGGCCACCGTGACGATCGGCTTGACGAAATCCTCGTCCGTGAAATCGACGGCGCGGAGCATGGCGCGCGCCGCCGCCCTCTTGGCCCAATCCGCCCCTCCGGGAGTGCCGGTGAGCAGGCTGCTTCGGTGTTTCCGTGTCCGATTCATCAAGGTTGCTCCTGGTCCGAAAAAACAGCAGGACCGACTCGTTTCCTCCGGATGGGAAATAGATGCACGCACCCGGGCAGGAGATTCTTTCCGTTTACGAATAGTTATGCTTTCCCCGGGTCCCCCCGGAATATCGCCCGGGAAGAATCGCGCTTCATTAATAATGCATCGAACGGTCCATGGCGTCCATCATTCGCAAGATCTGGGACCGGCACGTCGTTACGGAGCGGGAGGGCGGGCTTTGCCTCTTGTATTTAGACCGCCATCTGGTGCACGAGGTCACGAGCCCCCAGGCCTTCGAAGCCCTCCGGCTGGCGGGGCGTAACGTCCGCCGACCCCTTTCGCTGATGGCGGTTCCGGACCATAATGTGCCTACCTCGCCGGACCGGCTGGAGACGATCGAGGATCCGGACAGCCGTCTGCAGCTCGAGACGCTGCGGGAGAACACAAGGGAAGCGGGCATTCCTTTCTTCGACATGGACGATATCCGCCAGGGGATCGTCCACGTAACGGGTCCGGAAAACGGTCTGATCCTGCCGGGTGTGACGGCGGTGTGCGGCGATTCTCACACCTCCACCCTTGGAGCCTTTGGGGCGGTCGCGTTCGGTATCGGGACCTCGGAGGTGGAGCACGCTCTCGCCACCCAGACGCTGTGGCAGACAAGACCCCGGGAGATGCGGATCACCGCCACGGGAGCCTTGGGGTCAGGCGTCTCCGCGAAAGACCTGATCCTGGCGATCATTGCGAAGATCGGTGCGGGAGGGGGCACGGGATACGCCATCGAGTACGCGGGGGAAGCGGTCCGCGGGTTGTCGATGGAAGCCCGGATGACGATCTGCAACATGACGATCGAGGCGGGGGGACGGTTCGGGATGGTGGCCCCCGACGAGACGACCTTTGCCTATCTTAAAGGAAGGCCGGCCGCCCCCGGCCCAGGCCTGTGGGACACCGCGGTGGCGGACTGGAAGACGCTGTTCTCCGACGACGACGGATCGTTCGACCGGGAAGAGTCGATCGATGCAGCGCGGATCGTCCCGCAAGTAACCTGGGGCACGAGCCCGGAAGATTCCCTGCCCGTTACCGGCGTCGTCCCGGACCCGGCCGGACACCCGGACCCGCGGGTCCGCGAGCGGATGGAGCGGGCGCTTCGGTACATGGATCTTCGCCCCGGAACGCGGCTGACCGACATCCCGATCGACAAGGTCTTCATCGGGTCCTGCACGAACGCGCGGATAGAGGACCTGCGGGCCGCGGCAAACGTGGCAAAGGGAAAGAAAGTGGCGGGCGGCGTGACGGCGATGGTTGTGCCGGGCTCCGGGCTGGTCAAGCAGCAGGCGGAAGCGGAGGGGCTCGACAAGATCTTCCTCGACGCGGGGTTCCAGTGGCGGCTCCCGGGGTGCTCCATGTGCCTCGGGATGAATCCCGACCGATTGAAGCCCGGGGAGCGGTGCGCATCCACGTCGAACCGGAATTTCGAGGGGAGGCAGGGGCCCGGAGGCCGGACCCATCTCATGAGCCCGATGATGGCGGCCGCGGCCGCGGTGGCCGGGAAGATTACCGACGTGCGGGAGGTCCTGTAAGGGATGATCGAGAAATTTGACACCCTCAAGGCCGTGGCGATCCCGCTGGACCGGGGGAACGTGGACACCGATGCCATCATTCCCGCCCGGTTCCTCAAGACGATCAAGCGAACGGGGCTTGGCGAAGGCCTTTTTTACGCCTGGCGATTCGACGATCAGGGCAAGGAGGTGCCGGAATTCGTGCTCAACAAGGCGCCGTACCGAGGAGGAAAGATCCTTGTGACGGGAGAGAACTTCGGCTGCGGCTCTTCCCGGGAGCATGCCGTCTGGTCGCTGATGGACTACGGGATCCGCGTCGTCATCGCCCCCTCCTTCGGCGACATCTTCTATAGCAACGGGTTGAAAAACGGGCTGCTGCCCGTCCGCCTCGCCCCCGCCAAGGTACGGGAGTTGCTCTCCCAGGTGCAAGAAGCCCCGGGAAGCATGATTTCGGCAGACCTTCCTTCGCAGAAGGTGACCGGCCCGGACGGCACGGTGTACGGGTTCGATGTCGGTTCGTTTCCGAAGGAGTGCCTCATCAAGGGACTCGACGAGATCGCCCTGACGCTCGAGCACGAAGGAGAGATAGAACGGTACGAGCGTGGCGGGAAGACGAAGACTCCCTGGCTGTTCCTGGATATCTGACCGGAGCAAACCCCCCGGCAAAGGGTTTTCGGTAGGCCATCCGATATTTACCGGAAGATTTAACGCTATACATTAGATTGTTAGGGTTACTTACTTAATGTATGACGCGATGTATTTTCCCGCCGGAAAGATTCATTCCTTACGATTTTAAAAGGCGCCCTCCATCCCGCTTATTACGACGGATAGCAAAATCAGAGCTCGTATTCGCCCTCGAAGTCGAGAATGAATTCGTTGGGTCTCTCCGCCAGTGTGATCTTGAACGTACCCTCTCCCGTGATGCCGGCCAGCTTGCCCGTTCCGTCGTAGGTTTTCCACGTGCCCGTGCTCTTTTCGTATTCCTTGCTGACCCGCTGGCCTTCGAAGCGGGTGTATACGGATCCATGCCGGAAGTAGGCCATGGAATACCCCATCATGGGACCTCTGCTTTTGGTCCGGTCAAGAAAGGTGACGCTGCGGCGAGAGACAAACTCGCCGGCTACCCCCACGTCGAGCTTTCCGATGGGCTCCCCCTCCATTTCGACGAGAGACATGGCGTGGCCCGGCTTGTCATGAACCTGGATCGATACGATCCGGGTAATCCGAAGGAGATACTGGTTCTTTCGTTTCTTGCGGACCATACTCCTCTCCTTTCATCAGTCAACCGAAACGGGATGGATGTAGGGACTTCCATCAGAATTATGACATTAACAAGAAATAGGCAAGACGGAACTGCATCAAAGTCGTGTACGATAGTGAAATCTATTGAAGCCGCTTTCTTTGCAGGATATATGGTCAACGGGCAAGTTCCTGAGTATGATAAGCGATAGCTCTTTTTCCACGAAAAATCGCCAACGAAATCAATCAAAGGGGGTAGGGCATGAAAACGTCCGAGGCGGTCGCCATCATCCACCGGGGCATCTACCGCGAGAAGGATGCCATCCGGGCCTACATCAAGTTCGCGAAGGCGGTCAAGGATCCCAAGGCGAAGAATGTGCTCATCAACCTGGCCGATGACGAGGTGGGGCACCTTACCAAGCTCGAAAGGCACCTGATGAATATCCTCAAGGACCAGCCGTGGCTGTACCCCAAGGCGGATGAGATCGACGCGGTGGCCGCCGTGTTCGCCTCGAGCGCCTATCAGGACAAGGAGATCAGCGAAGAGGACCTGGTAAATTTAGATGAAATCAGGATTCTCAATCTCGCCGTCGACCGGGAGATCATCGCGAACCGGTATTACCTCGACCTGGCCGCCAGGTCGGAGTCCCCCGAGGCGAAAGAGATGTTTCTCGCCCTGGCCAAGGAAGAGGAGCTGCACATGAAGATCCTCAAGGCCGAGATCGACTCCATCGGCCAGAACGGCTTCTGGTTCGACATGCAGGAATTCACGATGGAGTAGCAAGGGGGAGAGCATCGGCATGAATGCCAGGCCGGTCAAGGAGGTCATCGAGCCGCAATTCGTACGGGAAGGGGCAGGGGTCCGGCTTCGCCGGAGCATTGCCACCCGGAGGCTCGACTACCTCGATCCTTTCCTTCTCTTCGATCACTTCGGATCCGACGACCCCGGCGACTATCTGCCGGGTTTTCCCATGCATCCCCACCGGGGTATCGAGACGGTGACCTACATGCTGGACGGGGTCGTGGACCACAAGGACAGCCTGGGGAATTCCGGTACGATCGGTGCCGGGGACGTACAGTGGATGACCTCGGGCAGCGGGATCCTCCATGAGGAAATGCCCCGGCCCAAGAATGGAAAAATGTACGGGTTCCAGCTATGGGTCAACCTTCCGGCAAAGAGTAAGATGACAAAGCCTCGTTACCAGGAGGTGCATTCGTCCCGCATCCCCCAGGTCGCCCGCGAGGGGGGCGTCCGCATCCGGGTGATCGCGGGAGAAGTGGACGGCGTCCGGGGAGCGGTTGCGGAAATCCACGCCGACCCCGGTTACCTGGATGTTTCGATCCCCGCCGGCCGGTCGTTCGGGCAGCCCGTTTCCCGGGGGCACGCGGCCTGTGCGTACGTTTTCGAGGGGAAGGGGGTTTTCGGAGCCGACGTCAAGGGTGGAGGGGTCAAGGTTTCCTCACCGAACCTGGTGGTTTTCGGGGACGGGGACTCCCTCTTAATCCGCACGGATCGCCATCCCGTCCGGTTCCTGCTTTTCTCGGGAAAGCCGCTCGGCGAACCGATCGCACGATACGGCCCGTTCGTGATGAATACGAAGGAGGAAATCGATCAGGCGCTGTCGGATCTGCGCAACGGAACGTTCGTTAAATAGGAGGGACAGGATGCGCTACAAGCTTCTCGGACGGACCGGATTGCGGGTTTCGGAGCTGTGTCTTGGTGTGATGACCTTCGGCGAGGAGTGGGGCTGGGGGGCGTCGAAAGAGGAGAGCCGCAGGATCTTCGACGTGTTCACGGAGGCGGGGGGCAACTTCCTCGATACCGCCAACTACTATACCGCCGGCACGAGCGAGAGGTTCCTGGGCGAGTTCGTCGGCTCGGAGCGGGGAAGGTTCGTCATCGCCACGAAGTATACCCTGAACATGAGACCGGACGACCCGAACGCCGGAGGGAACCACCGGAAGAACATGACCCGGTCTCTCGAGGAGAGCCTTACCCGTCTCGGGACGGACTATGTCGATCTTTACTGGGTCCACGCCTGGGATCCCATGACCCCCGTCGAGGAGACGATGCGTGCGCTCGACGACCTGGTGCGCGCGGGTAAGGTCCTTTACGTGGGAATATCCGATGCTCCCTCCTGGGTCGTATCCCGGGCGAATACCCTGGCGGACCTTATGGGGTGGACCGCCTTTGCCGGGCTGCAGATCCCTTACAGCCTCATCGAGCGGACGCCTGAGCGGGAGCTCCTCCCGATGGCCCGGGCACTGGACCTCGCGGTCACGCCCTGGGGGACACTCGGAGGAGGGGTGCTGACCGGGAAGTACAAGGCGGGGACGCCGCGCCCGAAAGATGCCCGGTACGGCTCACAGGAGGAATGGGGGAATATCTACGTTACGGAACGGAATTTACGCATCGCGGAAGAAGTCGATCGGATAGCAAAGGAGATCGGGAGATCGCCTTCGCAGGTCGCCATCGCATGGGTTCGGCATCGCCCGCAGGGGGTGTTCATCCCCATTCTGGGGGCTACGAAGATCGCTCAGATGAAGGACAACCTCGGGTGCCTGGAGTTCTCCCTATCCGAGGATCATCTCCGGCGCCTGGACGAAGCAAGCCGCATCGACCTGGGCTTTCCCCTCGCGTTCCTTTCCCAGGTGCGGCAGATCGTCTACGGCAATACCTTCCCGCTCATCGACGACCACCGGCAGGTGTGAGGAGGGCCCCGTTTTCCCTAGCCGATCATAGTCTTCAGATATTCCCGGTTGAGCCTTGCGATGAACTTCACGTCGATATCTTTCGGGCAGGCGGCCTGGCATTCATAGTGGTTCGTGCAGTTGCCGAAGCCGCACTCCTGCATGGCCTTGATCATTGCCAGGGCCCTTTCCTTGGCCTCCACTTGTCCCTGGGGAAGGGCGGCCAGCTGGGCCACCTTGGCGCCCGTGAAGAGCATGGCGGCTCCATTCGGGCATGCAGCCACGCAGGCGCCGCATCCGATGCATTCGGCGGCGTCCATCGAATATTCGGCGTCCGGCTTGGGGATGGGGATCGCGTTGCCGTCGGGCGCGCCGCCGGTGTGGGTGGAGATGTAGCCTCCCGCCTGGATGATCGTGTCGAGGGCGCCCCGGTCCACCAACAGGTCTTTCAGGATAGGGAATGCCCGGGCGCGCCACGGCTCGATGTAGATGGTGTCGCCGTCCTTGAACTTGCGCATGTGGAGCTGGCAGACGGTGGTCCGCTCCTGCCCGCCATGAGCCAAGCCGTTGATGACCTGGGAGCAGACTCCGCAGATCCC
>DATHRT010000160.1:0-8316 GCA_035464915.1 Candidatus Limnocylindria bacterium | reverse complement strand
TGGGTGAATCCCTCGTTGCCGGCGATTGCGAAGGAATGGGATATTCCCGTGGTTCCGGCGGAAGGCCTGAAGAACGGCTCCGACAGAAACGGTTTCGCCCGGGAGATCGTGGAGAAGGCGACGAAATCCTTCGACATCCGCAGTCAGATTCGCCGGGATGTCCCGGAGGCAAAAGAATCCGCAATCCTGGGGTTTTCCGCGGAAAAGCTGAACATGGAAAAGATCCTGGCGGCCCTGCATGGCGGCACCGTCAAGGGCATCGTGATCCTCTCCGGGAGCAACAACGTGAAGTACTCGCAGGACCGGGAGATCATGGTCCTGGCGCAGGAGTTCCTGCGGAACGACATCCTCTGCATCTCGGAAGGAGAGGCAAGCGTGAGCCTCGCGAAGTACGGGTTCCTGAATCCCGGCAAGACCGATCTCGAGATCGGGAAGGGATTGTCGGCTCTCCTCCCCTCCCTGGGAAATGAGATCCCGTCCGTCCTCGATTTCGGAAGCAGCGAGAACGGCGGCGTCACCGACTTCCTCCTGAGCATGGCACGGGTGGGAAAGAAGGATATCCGGGAAATTCCCGTGCGGGCCTGCTTCGCCGAAGCAAACCGGAGTTCGGAAGCGGCCGAAGCCCTGTGGATGGTGGCGATGGGCGTTCCCACGTACTTCTGGCCCGCGCTTCCCGTGACCGGAAGTTTGAAAACGATGGCTTCCCTGGCGCGGATCTGCGGCGAGCGATTCGGCTCCGGATTGTATATCCCGACGGAAAAGAAGATGGAGCCCCAGGCAAAGGCGAAGATGATCATCAAGGACCTGGAAGGCGGGGAGGGCCCTCGTCTGGCTGGCTACGACTGGAATCAGAAAGCACAAGCTTGATCTCCGGGGGACGCGCAAGGAGCACCTTTGGCCCCCGGTCCGGGCCCTCGCCCGGCTCCGCTTCGAGGAGGTGGCGTGCACCCTGGAGACCATCGTGGCGGTGAGCGTGGCCACCCGCTGCGCCGGGAATGGGTCCCGGCGAGCTCAACCCGTTATCGCAAGCACAGAAAGGAGGGACGCCATGTACGCGGGAACACATTGGAGCAGGATCTGGCGATTCGGAGTAATTACGGTCCTGGGACTGGTCCTGGTCACCTGGACGGCGGGCCCGGCTCGGGCCGCGGCGCAGGTGATCCGGCTGGGAAGCGTCGGCTTCCCCGGCTCGCTGTTTGTCATTTCGGCCGATGAGTTCGCCAAGCGGGCCAACGAAGCGCTAAAGGGCAAGTACGAGGTCAAGGTCTTCCACTCCAGCCAGCTGGGCAACGATTCGGAGATGCTGAAGGGGATCAAGGTTGGCGTCCTGGAGATGTTCATGCCCTCCACCTACATGAGCACGATCGACGAACGGTACGGTGTGTTCGAGATGCCCTACCTTTTCAAGGATCGGGCCCAGGTGAAGCGGGTGGCGGAGGACCCCCAGGTCCAGAAGATGCTCTATGACCCCCTGCCGGCAAAGGGGGTTCGGGTTCTGGGGTTTTGGGAGAACGGGTTCCGGGTCATCACCAACAACGTGCGCCCCATCGTCGTCCCGGAGGACCTGAAGGGCATCAAACTACGCACGCCCAAGGGCGTGTGGCGGGTCAAAATGTTCAAAGCCTACGGCGCCAATCCGACTCCCATGGCGTACGGAGAGGTGTTCGCGGCCCTGCAGGCCGGGGTCATCGACGGGCAGGAGAATCCCTTCGCGCAGATCTGGGGCGGCAAGTTCCATGAGGTTCAGAAGTACCTCTCCCTCACGGGCCATGTATACACCCCGGTCTTCCTGGTGGCCGGCGAGCGGTGGTGGAAGGACGTTCCGGCCGACGTGCAGCAGACCCTCTTAAAGATCGCCGCAGAGGTCGGAGATTTCGCCCGGGAGACGGGCGCCAAGATGGACAAGGATCTCGAGGAGAAAATGAAGCCGTCCCTCAAGGTGAACGAGGCGGACAAGGACGCCTTCATCAAGGCATCCCAACCCATCTACGAAGAGTTCACGAAAGAAGTAGAGGGGGGCAAGGAGCTATTGGAGCGCATCCAGAGTTTGCAGTAGAGCGGAGGGGGCCGGAGGCGATCCTCCGGCCCCCTGCTGCGACAGGAGAAAGTCATGCGCAAACTCTATGAGGCCTTTCTCAAGGTGGTGGAGACGTTCACGGCCCTTCTGGCGGTGGCCATGTTTCTGGTAGTCATCGTGGGCGTGATCTTCCGGTACGTGTTGGATAGCTCGCTCAGCTGGTACGACGAGTTCGCCGAGTTCATCCTGGTCTGGCTGACCATGTACGGATCGGTCCTGGCCCTGGCGCGGGGGAAACACATCGGGTTCGAGGCCATCGTGGAGCTGTTCCCCGCCAAACTGCGGCGGATGACCGAGATCTTCTCCATGCTCTGTGTTCTCGGCTTCTCGGGAGTCATGCTGGTATTCGGCTGGATCCTGATCCGGGCCATGCCGTTGGAGTGTTGTGTCTCGATCCCCGCGGTCAAGATGAACTGGATCTACAGCGTGATGCCGATCACCGGGGGCCTCATGCTGATCATCTGCCTGGTAAAACTCGCGGCCCTGTTCACCGGCGGTTCGTCGCCGTCGGCCAAGGGGCTGGAGGAGGGGCAGTAGGATGGGCTGGGTCGTCCTGGGCTCCGTCATTGCGCTTGCCGCACTCAACGTGCCCATCGGCTTCACGCTGGCCATCGCCACCATCGTGGTTGTCGTCCTCCAGGGCACCGCCCCCCTGGAGGCCATCCCCCTGATGATCTTCGGGGGGGCGTCCAAGTTCCCCCTGCTGGCCATCCCGCTCTTCATCCTGGCGGGCGGGCTCATGACCAGTTCGGGCATCTCCAATCGCCTCATCAATCTGGCCAGCGCCCTGGTCGGGTTCATCCGCGGCGGCCTGGCCATGGTCACCGTCGTGGCTTCCATGTTCTTCGGGGAGATCTCCGGATCGGCCGTGGCGGGGGCAGCGGCCATCGGCAAGGTGGTCATCCCGGAAATGGAGAAGAAGGGATATCCGAAGGGCTTCAGCGCCGGGGTTGTATCCAACGCCTCCACGCTGGCCATCATCATCCCTCCCAGCATTCCCATGATCATCTATGCCGCCATGGCCGACACGTCGGTGGTGAAGATGTTCGTCGCCGGTGTCGTGCCGGGACTCATCGGGGGCGGCCTGATGATGCTCCTCTCCTACTACTTCGCCCGAACCCGAGGATACCCCAAGGAGGCGGCCTTCTCCCTGCGGGTGCTGTTGCGCGCCCTCCGCGATGGGTTCTGGGCCCTGATGATCCCGGTCGTGATCTGGGGCGGAATCTTCGGGGGCATCGCCACGGCCACCGAGGTGGGCGGGGTGGCGGCCCTGGCCGCCATCATCATCGGTGTCTTCATCTACCGGGAGCTGACCTGGAAGCAGGTCTGGGAAACGATCAAGGAATCCAGCCTCCAGACGGCGGTGATCATGCTGATCGTGGCGACCTCGGCCGTGCTGGGCTGGTATCTGACCAACGAGGGGATCCCCCAGCAGCTGGCACGGGGCATGCTGAACCTGACGAACAACCGGTACCTGATCCTGCTCCTGCTGAACGTGGCCTTCCTGTTGGCGGGCTGCTTCCTGCACAGCGCGGCGGCCATCATCCTGATCGTGCCGATCGTGCTGCCGCTGATCCGGGAGCTCGGGATCGACCCGATCCACTTCGGGCTCATGGTGACGATCAACCTGGGCATCGGGCAGCAGACCCCGCCCGTGGCAACGGTGCTCATCACCACCAGTGCCATCGCCAATCTGTCCATGTGGGAGGTCTTCCGGACCGGGATCTTCTACACGCTGGTGATCGTGCTGCTGACCCTGCTGGTGACGTACGTGCCGGATACCGGGCTGTGGCTGGTGCACGCGGTCTACGGGGGCTAGGCTGCCGGGAGACATTCGCGCGATCGCCGTCGGTTTGGTCCTTTATAATCTCGTGAGGAGAAAACCGAAGATCATCGAAGAGGAGTGAGTACGGAGGATCATCGGCCGTCTGTGGGGAAAGCGACTTCCCGCGCGGCCGTTCGAATGCCTGGGGAGGGAATCGACACGTTCAGGAAGAACAATTACTATAGCACCTCGGTGAAATCCCGGAGGAAGGAGCAGGATCATGCCCAAGATGACCGCCATGAACGCCGCTGTAAAAATCCTGGAAAGCGAAGGGGTCAAACACATTTTCGGCATCCCGGGCGCCGGGATCCTCCCGTTTTATCGGGCCATGAAGGACCTGGGCACGATCCGTCACTATCTTTGCCGCCATGAGGAGGGTGCGATCCACATGGCCGACGGGTACGCGCGCGCCATCGGCACGGTTGGGGTATGCGTGGCCACCTCGGGCCCGGGGGCGAGCAACTTCGTGACGGGACTCTATACCGCCCAGGTGGATTCGATCCCGGTTCTGGCGATTACCGGCCAGAACATAAAAGCGCAGCTGGGCCGGGAAGCCTTCCAGGCGGTGGACATCGCCTCGATCGTGAAGCCGGTAACCAAGAAGTCGTACTGCGTGCAGGAGCCGGCGATGGTGCCGTG
This sequence comes from Candidatus Limnocylindria bacterium, assembly GCA_035464915.1. Taxonomy (GTDB): domain Bacteria; phylum Desulfobacterota; class Deferrimicrobia; order Deferrimicrobiales; family Deferrimicrobiaceae; genus CSP1-8. The sequence continues at coordinate 3,775 of DATHRT010000160.1, read as the reverse complement.
GGTCTTCCGCGAGGCGTTCCGGATCATGAAGGAGGGACGACCCGGCCCGATTCTTATCGACCTGCCCCTGGACGTCCAGCGGGGCGAAATCGAATACGATCCCGAGACGGATCCGCAGCTGCCCATCTTCCGCACCCCTCCCGACCCGAAGCAGGTTTCCAAGGCGGTGGATATGCTGCTTGCGGCGGAAAGGCCTCTCATGCTGCTGGGGGGAGGCGTGATTATGGCCGATGCCTGCGAGGAATTCGTGAAAATCGCCGAGATCCTGCAGATCCCGGTTGTCTCTTCGTTCATGGGAAAAGGCGGAATCCCGTGGGACCACCCTCTCATGGCCGGTCAGGTGGGGATCCAGTGCAATACCCAGTCGGGAAACCAGACGTTTCTCAAGTCCTCCCTGGTGCTGGCGGTGGGCGCCCGGTTCAACGACCGCCATACGGGCGCCATCAACGTCTACAAGGGAGACCGGAAGTTCATCCACGTGGACGTGGACCCCGGCCAACTGGGGAAAAACATCATGCCGGACTTGGGGGTATGTGCGGATGCCAAACTGACCCTTGCCGCCCTGTTGGAGGAGATCAAGCGGCGCAAGATCAAGGCGGCGCCCCCGAACCGGGAAATTGCGGAGCTGCGCACCAGGCTGGAACGCAAGACCGACTACGACGATATTCCCATCAAGCCCCAGCGGGTATTCAAGGAGATCAACGAGTTTTTCGACGAGGAGACCGTGTTCGTGACCTGCATCGGGTTGAACCAGATCTGGTCCGGCCAGCTGCAGAGGATATCCAAACCCAGGCATTACCTGGATTGCGGAGGCGCGGGCCCGCTGGGATGGGACCTGCCCGCTGCGATCGGGGCCAAGATCGCCCGCCCCGGCAAGACGGTGGTCCAGGTGGTGGGGGATTACGGCTTTCAGTTCTGCATGGAGGAGCTGCCCGTCGCCGTCATGTACAAGGTGCCCTTCGTGTGTGTCGTCCTGAACAACGGGTATCTCGGGCTTATCCGTCAGGCATCGAAATATAATTTTGCAATGGATTACGAAGTCCAGCTTTGGTACGACAGCATGGTCGAGGCGGAAAGTGTGGAACTTCCCCGATTGGCGGTGGCCGACGGTAGGACCGGTGTGGGCGTGGCGGATTCGGCCGGGGGCCGCATCGAGCCGGAAAACCAGGGGCGCGGTTTCGACTTCGTGAAGTTCGCCGAGGCCTGCGGGGCCGCCGGCGAGCGGGTCACCGACCCGAAGAAGATCCGGGCCGCCCTCCGCAGGGCCGTGGATTCGGGGGTGCCGTACGTCATCGACATCATCATCGAGCGGGAGACGGACGCCTCCATGGGCGTCTCCATCGACGCGATCAAGGAATTCGAATAGGACTTCTCTTTTCGGAGGAATAAAAACCATGTCCGACTTGAAGGAACAGGCTTCCGCCTTATTGAAGGAATTCAAGGGGGAAACGTACGCGTTCGGCAGCGGTGTTCTGGATCGGCCGCCGGGGCAATTCGCCGCGGAATTCGGCAAGAGGGCCCTGTTTGTCGGGCCTGTCGAATTCGAGTGGTTTCGCCCCGTCCGGGAGCGGATTCTCGCATCCCTTACAAAGGCCGGGGTGGATGTGGCCGAGGAGGTGCGGTCCGCCGGTCCGAACGCCCCGTTCGTGGACGTCTATCGCATCCACAGTCACATCATGCACAAAAAACCGGACGTTCTGGTCGTGGCGGACGGCGGCTCCGGGATCGACGCCGTAAAAGCTGCCGCCGTCCTGGCCACGCTGGGGGATATCCATTCCGAAATCGACCCGTTCTTCGGGGTGGGACAGGTAACCGAGGCGTGCAAACGGTCGGGAAGGTCCCTGATGCCCGTGGTGGCCGTCATGATGGCGTCCAGCTCCGGGGCGCACCTGACCAAGTATTCCAATATCACCGATCCCGTCCTGGGGCAGAAAAAACTCATCGTGGACGAGGCCATCGTCCCGCCGCGCGCCGTCTTCGACTACGACGTCACCGCCACCCAGCCGATGAGCCTGACCCTGGACGGAGGGCTCGACGGCATCGCCCACTGCCTGGAGGTCTACTTCGGGGCTCCGTCGGCGGCCCGGGAAAAGGCCCAACGGGTGGCCGAGCTCGGCATCGAGCTCGTCATCAAGGGCCTGATCGAAGTGAAGAAAGACGCGAAAAGCAGGGAGGCCAGGACCCTGCTGGGTCTGGGAACCGACCTCGGCGGCTACGCCATCATGATCGGCGGCACGTCGGGAGCCCACCTGTCCAGTTTTTCCCTGGTGGATGTCCTGAGCCACGGTCGGGCCTGCGCCCTGATGAATCCGTACTACACCGTTTTCTTTGCGCCGGCCGTTCCGGAGCAACTGCGGGTGGTCGGCCGCATATACAGGAAGTACGGCTACACGAAGGAGGATGTGGACTCGTTGTCCGGAAGGGAGCTGGGGCTGGCGGTCGCCAAGGCAATGGTCAATTTCAGCAAGTTCCTCGATTTCCCCACACGCTTGAGCGACGTGAAGGGAGTCTCCCGGGACCATATCGACCGTTGTCTCACCGCCGCCAAGAATCCGCAGCTGGACATGAAGCTTCGGAACATGCCTGTCCCGCTGAACGCGGATCTGGTGGAAGAGTACATGAGGCCCATCCTGGAGGCCGCCTGGACCGGCGAATTCGGTACAATCAAGAACATGTGACCGGTTCGGGGACCTTCCGGGGCTGCGTCACGTCCCCCGGGCGTGGCAAAAAAAACATCGCCTCACGGGCAGAAGGGGTTTCTCATGGAATCCAGGTTGTTCCGCGGCAAGGAGATGACGTTTGCCCCGCATCCCCGGTTAGCCAATGTGCGGATGGCCATTTGCATTACGGGAAAGGATACGGAAACCGTCAGTGTCTGCATGATCGATATCGCCCCGAAGGAAGGCGCCCCCATCCATCGCCACGATTCGCAAATCGACTCCATTCTCGTGATATCGGGGAAAGGGGAGACCTATGTGAACGGAAGATGGGAGCCCATCGAAGCCGGCGATTATATTTTCGTGCCGGAGGGGGAGGAACATGGACTCAGGAATACCGGCGACGAATCCCTGAGGATCATCGTGCACCACAGCCCTCCCATTTTGTAGAGAAACGTGGTCCCTGCATCCGGAGGGAGTGGACGAATCGTTCGACGATGGCCGACCCCGGGAGGAAGAGATGAAAATCGTTTCCATGAACGACGTATCCAGGGAGCCGTTTCCCAACCCGATCTTCACGGGACCGGATGTGACGAGACAGCTCCTGATGCCCGACAGCAAGGAGTTCAGCATGAACGTGATAAACTTCGGAAAGGGCGTGCGGAACAAGTTTCATGCCCACGACAGCGAACAGATCCTGATCGTCACTTCCGGAGAGGGAATCGTGGCCACAGAGCAGGAAGAGAGGGTGGTGACCAAAGGGGATATCATCCTCATTCCTCCGGGGGAGAAGCATTGGCACGGCGCAACCCGGGACTCGGGGTTCTCCCACATCTACGTCTCCCGGTTGGGAAGCAAGCTGACGCAGCTCGAGGAGTAGAACCCCCTGAGTGCTTTGTTTCACAAACACGGTAACGGTCCGATGCGCGACTCCCCTGGCCATAGTGCGCAGCGGGGGGTTCCGCGAAGCGGCGTGTGGAGCGAGAAAAGGCTATCCCCGCAAATGCGGGGTCCGTTCCGGCGAGCGCAACCGCAGCGAGCGGGCGCAAGGTCGCGAGCGTAGCGGATGCCGAAGCCACCGCGAGCAATCGGCACCGGGAGCCATGCGCGGATACGTT
>DATHRT010000159.1:0-8536 GCA_035464915.1 Candidatus Limnocylindria bacterium | reverse complement strand
GGACGAGGAGTTCCTCGATCAGGTCTCAACCCTCGTCTCCCTCGAGGGGAAGGGAGGAGAGAGGCTTCGGAAGTCCTTCGCCGTCCTTGCCGGCGAGCGGAACAAGGGAAATTCCCTCCTCGCCCTCCTCGGTGAGCGGGTGCAGGAGAGTAAAAAGGTGAGAGACTATTACGCCCAGAAAACATGGGAGACAGTGGAGAAACTCATTCTTTCCCGCGGGGAGGAGAAATACATCCGGGACGACCATTACCAGTTTCTCGAGGACCTCTCCGTAATCCGGAAACCGTACCTCGACCGGGTCGGAAAGAAGACGCACGACGACCTGGGAGTCAAGAACTCGTTCGAGGAGAAGGAAACCCGGAGAAGAACCCTCCTCGTTCTGCTGGAGATATTGCGAGGCGAGACTCAGGAAGAGGATTTTCTCGACATCCTGGAGGATTTCCGGAAGGCCATCCCCAACCTGATCTCCCAGAATGACTTCACCTCCCTGCATGCGGTTCTCCTGGGTCTGGAATCGATCTCGGCAACCACGCGGACGGAGTGGCAAAACTACTTGCAGGACATCCTCCATACCGTCGACTTCGGGTATGTCGGAGACCTGTACCTGTCCGGGGAGATCGAAGCGGACGCCGCCGAAAGGATCCAGGACCTCCTGGTGAGATTCGGGGCCACGGCCGCGCAGCCGCTCCTCGACCGACTTCTCCTCGAACCGGAGGCCGTAAAGCGCCGTCCCCTGATCAGGCTTCTCACGACTCTGGGGCCGGCCATCGTCCCGGAAATCATCAGCCGACTGTCCCACCCGAAATGGTATTTCGTCCGCAACCTTTGCGTGATTCTCGGAGACATCGGCGACCGGCGGGCCGTGGAGGACCTGTTACAGGCGACCTCGCACACCGACCACAGGGTGAAACGGGAGGCCATTCTGGCAATCGGAAAACTGGCATCGCCCGAGTCCGTCCCCGGCCTGGGAAAGATCCTGGTCGAGGAGAGCTTCTTCTCCTCGAAGAAGGAGGACCAGATCCGAATCGACGCGGCAAGCTCGCTGTACCGTATCGGTGGAACAGAAGCCATCGCCTTCCTGCACCGGGGGATCAGCGTCCGGAGAGCGGCGGTTCGATCCCATTGCAAGGGGCTGCTCAGCAGCCTGTCGGAGGAACGATGAAGGACCGCAAGGAACTATTCGGCGTGATCCTGGACCTCGCCCAGGCGATCCAGGCATCGTCGATCTACCCGGACCACCATCAGCGTGTCCAGTTGCTGCTCTCCCGCCTGCACGAACGAATCCGCCACGTGGCGGCCAACGTCGGTACCATCCACATCGGCATCATCGGCGACCGCTTCGTCGTCGACGAGTTCCCGTTCCTGGAGATGAATCCCGCGCTGGAGAAACTCCTTAGGGACATCCGGGAGAAGGGAATGGAGAAGATCTCGATCAAGGAGGGGTTGACGTTCGGCGAGCTGAAGCGCTTCGTCTCCTTTCTCGCTACCGGGAAGGAGGCCTTACCGGGGACGAGATTCGAGGCGATCAACTACGGAAACATCCAGGCCATCAAGAGCAAGGACGAGACGGACGGAGGCGAGGCGACTCTCTCCCGATCCCACCTCCTGTACGGAGCGACCGAGGTATTGCAGGGCCTTCTCAAGTCGTTGGCGCAGGGGAAAGCCGGGACGTCGGTGTCCAGCGCCCTGGAGATCGTGGCAAGCATCATGAAGACGATCCGCCAGGATGCGCAGCTATTGCACCGCCTCATGCAGATGCAATCCCATGACGACTACACGGTCACTCACTCGCTGAACGTTTCCGCGATCGTCGTGGCCCAGGCCACCGCCCTCGGTCTGCCGGAAAACCAGCTCCTGGATATCGGCCTTGCGGCGATGCTCCACGACATCGGGAAGGAGATGGTTCCTTCCGAGATCCTGCAGAAGCCCGGAAAGATCAACCCCCTGGAATTCGCCCGGATGGCGGAGCACCCCGTGCTGGGCGCCAAGGCCCTGAGAAAGATGGACTGCGGTTCCGACCTCCCCCTGATCGTGTGCTTCGAGCACCACGTCAAGTACAATGGATCCGGGTACCCCAAAATCCCGAATCGGGGGTCGCTGCACCCCGTCTCCTACATGACGCAGATCGCCGACGTGTACGACGCTCTGCGAACGTACCGGCCGTACCGGAAAAGCCTCGATATCAAGACGACGCTTTCGATCATGGAAAAGGGGCGGGGAACGGAGTTCGAGCCGAGGTTCTACGACAATTTTCTAAGGACCGTGCTCGCGGATCAGGCGGGCGCGGAGGCGTAGACGCTCTCGGCTTCGGCGACGAGGCGGCCCATCAGCTCCCGCACCGTGGGGATATCCTTGATCTTCCACACGTTCTCCCCGGCGAACACCAACCCGTCTTCCGTGTCCCCGTCCCGGGACATGTCCAGCCGGTCGATGATGCAGAACGTATGGTCACAGCTCTTCAGGCAGTTCCTTTTGCACTCGCCGTCGTAGACATTCTCTCCCCCGAACAGCCGGTCCAGGAAGCGATTTCGGATGGCTCTCCCGGGAAGCCCCACCGGGGACTGCATCAGGGAGATGTCCTCTTTCCTCGCGTTGAGATAGGCGTTCTTGAAGGAATCCGGGACGTCGCACTCCTTGGTGAGAACGAACCGGGTCGCCATTTGGACGGCGTCCGCCCCGTATCGCCCCATCATCTCGGCGATCTCGTAGCCGTCCGTGATCCCTCCTGCGGCGATGAGGGGAACCTTCTTCACGATTTTCCGGATTTCCGGGAAGAGTTCGCGCAGCGGCCTGTCGGTCCCAAGGTGCCCCCCCGCCTCCTTCGCCTCGACCACGATGGCGTCCGCGCCGCACCGTTCGGCGAGCTTGCCGAATTCGGGCGAGGAAACGATCGAAACGATCGGGACATTATGGTCCTTCCCGACCTTGAAGATGTCGCGGGAGAACCCGGCGCCGGTTACGATCATGTCCACCCCGGCCTCGATCGACGCCATCACGGTCTCCATGAAATGACGGATGGCAAACATGATGTTGACGGCGATGATACCGTGGGTCATCTGCTTCGCCCGGCGGATGTCCTCCTTCAACTCATCGATCGGGACTCCCGATCCCCCGATCGTCCCGATGCCGCCGCACTCGGCCACCGCGGAGGCGAGCGACGAGGTCGATATGCGCACGGACATTCCCCCCTGGACAACCGGGAGCCGCGCGGTAAGATTGCCGATCCTCAACTCCGGAAGTTTCACCCGTCCCCCCCCAATGCAATGTTTCATTCTAATGGGAAACCCCCGGCTTTGTAAATTGTCCGGGCGCAAATTCAGATCGCGCAGGGAACGGCCCGACCGCGCAGGAGAGAGGTCCGGAAATCCCGTTGGGGGAGATCCCCAATATCTAGTCCGTGCACAATCTCCGACAACGGGACGATGCGATACCCCTGTTCCAACGCTCCCCGTATGATTGCGATGAAGGCGTCCTGCAGGATTCCCCCCTCCACTTCGGCGTGAACGGGGTAAACGTGGGTGCCGCCTCCGGAGAGCGCGTCCACGATGACCCCGACTCCTTTCCGGCCCCCCACCTCCTCCATGCAGGGCAGGTCGGAGGGAACCTCCGCAAGCCCCGTCCCCCCCAGGAGAAATGGGGCGGGAGCCCGCGTGCAGCTCAGATACTCCCACTTCCGGCGCGCGATCTCCTCCACCGCCGCCCCGGTCAGCATCCACGCCGGCGCCCCGAACGCCCGGGGGGAGTGGCCGAAGCAGGACTCGTAAGCGGATATCCCCCTATCGAGCCACGCGCCGATCCATTCCCGCCCCTTCCCCGGAAGAGTATCCTGCCAGGCACGATGGTCCCAGGCGTGGAACTCCACCTCATGGCCGCGCTCCTCGATCTCCCGGCACAGCGCGGGAAACGCCGACGCGATCATCGGGGCCTTGAGAAGGGTCCCATACAGGGCGGTCCGGAAACCGTAAAGCCCCGGGGCGTTGGTGCGGACCATCTTGAACAGGAAGCGGGGATTGCGGATCATGCGGTACACGGCCTTCCCGGAGTTGTCCGGGCCGAAAGAGAGAAAGAAGGTGGCGCGCACACCGAACCCGGCAAGAAGGGACAGGAGGGAAGGGACACCCTCCTCCATCCCCCTGCGGGTGTCGACGTCCACTTTCAGCCCAAGGACCCGGTCCCGCCCCATCTTCCTCCTCCCGCTCAGCGGGGGGTGTTCTCCTCGATGAAGGCGTCAAGCGTCCTCGAAAGCGCTTCCCGAAGCCCGACTTTCGGCTCCCAACCCAGCGCCTCCCGCGCCCGTGCGATGGACGGCGTGCGCGTCTGGATGTCCTGGTATCCCTCGCCGTAATATTGCCGGGCGTTCACCTCGACGATCTCCGGCTGCTTCTTCCCCTTTCCGGCGGGGTGCCGGGAGAAAAGCTCCCCGAGGATCTGAGCCAGATCACGGATCGAGCAGTCGTTCGCGGGGTTGCCGAGGTTGAAAATCTTTCCCGCGGCGCAGCCGTTTCGGTTCGCGAGAATCTTCATCAGCCCGGAGATCCCGTCGTCCACGTAGGTGAAGCAGCGGCGTTGCCGGCCGCCGTCGACCAACCGGATGGGGTGTCCCATGAACAGCTCCGCGATGAACTGCGTGACCACCCGGGAGCTTCCCTCCTTCGCGGTCTCGAGGGAGTCGAGGCGCGGGCCGACCCAGTTGAAGGGGCGGAAGAGCGTGAACGAGAGCCCCTGCCTGCCGTAGGCCCACATGACCCGGTCCAGCAGCTGCTTGCAGCACGAGTAGATCCACCGCTCCTTGGATATCGGACCCAGCACGAGGTGCGACGTCTCTTCGTCGAACTCGGCGTCGCCGCACATCCCGTACACCTCGGACGTGGACGGGAAGACCACCCGCTTCCCGTACCGGTGCGCCTGCCGGACGATCCGCAAGTTCTCCTCGAAGTCCAGCTCGAACACCGTGAGCGGCCGCTCCACGTAAACCTTGGGTGTGGCGATGGCGACCAGCGGGAGGACCACGTCGGCCTTCTTGATGTGGTACTCGATCCACTCCTTGTTGATCGAGATGTCGCCCTCCACGAACTCGAACCGCCGGTTTCTCGGTATCCCCTCCAACCGCTCCTCGGAGAGGTCCATTCCGTATACCGTCCAGTCCGTGTCGGAGAGGATTCTCGCGGTCAGGTGGTGCCCGATGAAGCCGTTGACTCCCAGGACCAGTACCTTCATTCAAACCTCCCGTTCCTCGCGTCCGCCAGGAGGGAGACGATTCCCTCTCCCTGCCCGGCGGCGCCCTTCCATTCGACCTCCTCCAGCGACAACAGTCCTTCCCCCGTCCCCACGAGCACCCGTATTTGCCGGCTCGCATCCCCCGGTCTCTCCCCCTTCTCCGGGAACGGCGGACCGCCGGGAATAACAAGCTTGCCGGGCGGGAAAGCCTCGGGATATCCCTCGGAGGACACCGGCTTCGCCCACCAGACGAGGAGTTTCTCGCCCAGCAGAAAGGAGAACGCGCCGGGATACGGCCGGGTGACCGCCCGCACCAGGTTGTAGATCTCCACGGCGGATCGTGTCCAGTCGATCCGCCCGTCCTCGGGCTTTCGACCCCCGAAATAGCTCCCCTTCTCGATCTCGTTCGGGCGGCGCGGGACATCCCCCGCCGCGATCCGGGGGAGAAGCTCAGACAGCAGGGATTCCGAGGCTTTTTCCATCTTCCTGAACAGGGTGAGGGCAGTGTCCTCGAAAACGATCGGCACCGTGGCTTGGCCTACGATATCCCCTGCGTCGGGCTTCTCGGTCATCAGATGCAGCGTCACCCCCGTCTCGGTCTCCCCCTTCACGAGGACCCAGTTGACCGGGGCCCGCCCGCGGTACCGGGGCAGGAGAGAGCCGTGCAGGTTCATCGCGCAGACGCGGGGGAGGGACAGGATCTCGGGTGAGAGCATCGATCGATAGTAGAAGGAAAACAGGAAGTCCGGCCTGGCGTTGCGGATCGTGTCCGGCCACGGCGGGTCGTTTACGTTCCCGGGGAGGTGGACCGGGATCCCCCGGTCCCGGCAGAAGTCCGTGACCGATCCGAACCACCGGTTCTCTTTCGGATCGTCCTCATGAGAGAAGACCATCGGCACCGAGAACCCGTTTTCCCGAAGCGCCCGAATCCCGACGATGCCCATGTTGTGGTACGCGAAGACGACGGCACGCACGCCCTATTTCTCCGAGACGGGGTTCGCCGTGGATGCCCCCGCCTCTTGCGAGGCGTGGAGGCCCGAGACCGTAGTCCCCTCGTGCACCGTGCGGATCGTGTAGCTGGGGCGCTTCCGCACCTCGTGGTAGATCCTCCCCACGTACTGCCCCATGATCCCCATCGCGAAAAACAGCGCCCCGACGAAGAAAAAGAGGATCGCAAAAAGGGTGAACACCCCCTCGCCTGCCCACGCAGCGCCGTAGAACACCCGCAGGACGAAAAGCATCGTTCCGAACAGCGCCGCGGCGGTCGAAAGTCCCGCTCCCAGTGTCAGCAGGACCTTCAGGGGAAACTCGGAAAAAGAGGTCACCAGGTCGAACTGGAGGCCGATGAGCTTCCACAGATTGTAGTGGGAGACACCACCGTGGCGCTCCTCGTGGCCCACGGGGATCTCGGTCACCCGCTTCGCATACAGCGTCGCCAAGGCGGGGATGAACGTGGAGTGCTCCTGGCTCGCCACCATCCTGTCGACCACTTCGCGCCGATAGACCCGGAGCATGCACCCCCAGTCGGTCATTTGGACACCGGTTATCCGATGGGTCATCGCGTTCACGAAAAGGGAGGGGATCTTCCGGAAGAGAGAATCGTGGCGGGACTGGCGGACCGAACCGACAACCTCATACCCCCCCTCCTCCATGGCTTGGATGAGACGGGGAATCTCCTCGGGGGGATTCTGCAGGTCGGCGTCGAGCGTGACGACAACGTCCCCGCGCACGATCGAGAACCCCGAGAATACAGCGGGGTGCTGCCCGTAGTTGCGCGTCAGCTCCACCACGCGCACCCCGGGGCTTCCCACGAATCCTTTCAGGATCTCCAGCGACCGGTCCCTGCTGCCGTCATCGACAAAGATGATCTCGTAGGGGCGCGAGAGGGAGGCCATCGTCTTCTGGAGGCGGGCGTGGAGAAGCGGCAGGTTCTCTTCCTCGTTGTAGACGGGAACGACGACGGAGATCATTTCACGGCCTCCGAAAGGATCTCCCGGACGGCATCGCAGACGTAGTCGACGTCCCCGTCCTCCATCCCCGGGAAGAGCGGGAGCGACACGATGCGCTTCCCGGCCAGCTCACAGCCCGGCAGGTCGCCCTCCTTCGTGCCATATCGCTCCCCGACGTAGCGAAGCAGGTGGCACGGAGGGAAGTGAAGCCCGGCTCCGACGTTGTAGTGCGCCAAACGCCCGAGGAACGCATCGCGGTCCACCGAGGTCACCTTCACGATGAAGAGGTGCCAGGAATGCTCATGCGGATACGGAGGGACAACGGAGAGGTCGACGCCCGGGACGCCCCGCAGTCCTTTCCGGTACCGCGCGGCGAGGAACGCACGCCTCGCGTTCATCTCCCCGACCTTGCGCATCTGGACCACGCCGATCGCCGCCTGGATGTCGGTGAGATTGTACTTGAATCCCGGCTCCTGGATATCGTAGTGGGGCGTGCCGCCTTTGCCGTACCGCCGCCAGGCGTCCCGTTCGATCCCGTGGAAGCGGAGCAGGCGAAGCTTGCGGGCGAGGCCCTCGTCGTAACAGGTAACCATCCCGCCCTCTCCCGTGGTGATGTTCTTGATCGGGTGGAACGAAAAGATGGCGACATTGCCGTGCCCGCCCACGGCCTTCCCCCGGTAGGCGGTTCCCACCGCGTGAGCGGCATCCTCGATGACGGGCACCCCGGCGTGGTCGGCAGCCTCCCGGACCGAGTCGAGATCCGCGGGGGCGCCGGCGAAGTGCACCGGGATGACCGCCCGCGTTTTCCGCGTGATCCGCTCCGCAATCTCCTCCGGGGGGGACAAAAGTGTCCCGTAGTCGCTGTCCGCGAAAACGGGGACGGCTCCCACTAGGGCAATCTGGTTTACCGTGGAAGCGAAGGTCATCGACGGGGTCACGACCTCGTCGCCCCGGCCGATGCCGAGGGCTGTGAGGACGAGGTGGAGCCCCGCCGTGGCGGAGGAAACCGCCACTGCGTGGGACGCCCCCGTGAGCTCGCGGAACCGCTCCTCGAGCTCCGCGACCCTCGGACCGCTCGTGATCCAGCCGGACCGGATCGAGGCGGCGACCGCCTCGATCTCCTCCTCTCCGACGGCGGGACGCGATCGGGGTAGGAAGTCTTCTCTGACGTCCACCGGGGTGGCCTCTTCCACGGAATCTTCAGTGCCGGTTCACGATGAGGATACCCTCATCGGAACGGTAGAGCAATTGGTGGTCCGGGAATTTTTCCCGGATGAGGGGCATCGCGTCGCGCTTGAAGAGGCAGAAGACACGTCGGGGGGAGTTCCAGAGTTTCCGGAAGGCGGCGGGGGTAAGGAAATAGTCCGCAC
>DATHRT010000158.1:0-2307 GCA_035464915.1 Candidatus Limnocylindria bacterium | reverse complement strand
GCCGTCCTGTTGTGCGACGAACCCACGGGGGCCCTCGATTCCTCCACGGGCATCCTGGTGCTCGAGGCCCTGGAACGCATCAACCGGGAGCTGGGAACGACCACGGTGGTCATCACGCACAACGCGGACATCGCCCGCATGGCGGATCGGGTGATCCGCCTGAGCTCGGGCAGCGTCGCCGAAACGTACCGCAACCCCGACAAGAAACTTCCGAAGGATCTCCACTGGTGAAGCGTTGAAATCGATCGACAGAAAACTGTGGCGCGACCTGTGGGGCATGAAGAGCCAGGCCCTGGCCATCGCCCTGGTGATCGTAAGCGGTGTCGCCACGTTCATCATGTCCGTCAGCACGCTGGACTCGCTCCGGCTCACCCAGGCGGCCTATTACCGGGACTATCGCTTCGCCGACGTCTTCGCCTCCCTGAAGCGGGCCCCCGAAGGGCTCGCGCAGCGTGTGCGGGAGATCCCGGGCGTGGACAAGGTCGAGACCCGCGTCGTCGCTTCGGCAAATCTCGACATCCCCGGTTTTACCGATCCCGTGAACGGCCAGTTGACATCGATTTCCGACGAAGGGGGAGGGGGGCTGAACCGGCTGTACCTTCGAAAGGGAAGGACGGTCGACCCCGAACGGGACGACGAGGTGATCGTGAGCGAGCCGTTCGCGGAAGCGCACGGGTTCGTTCCGGGCGACGTCTTCGGGGCGGTCATCAACGGGCGCCGAAAGGACCTGACCATCGTCGGGATCGCCCTTTCCCCCGAGCATATCTACCAGATCAGCCCGGGCGCCCTGTTCCCGGACTACAAGCGGTACGGCGTGTTCTGGATGGCAAAGGGGCCGCTGGCCAGCGCCTACGACATGGATGGGGCATTCAACGACGTCGCCCTGACCCTTGCCCCCGGCGCCTCGACGGAGGATGTCGTCGTTCGCCTGGACGCCCTCCTGGCGACGTATGGGGGCCTGGGCGCGTACGGCCGGAAAGACCAGGTGTCTCACCGTTACCTCTCCGAGGAGTTCCGTCAGCTCGGGACGCTGGCGACACTGTTCCCCATGATCTTTCTCGGGGTGGCCGCGTTCCTCTTGAACATCGTCATCGGTCGCCTCGTCGGCATCCAGCGGGAGCAGGTGGCGGTCCTCAAGGCGTTCGGGTACGGGAACGCGGCCATCGGTTTCCATTACGCGAAACTTGTGCTGCTTGTCGTCGTGGCGGGGGTGTGCGGCGGGGTGGCGGCAGGAATCTGGCTCGGGAAAGGCTTAAGCGGAATCTACATGGAGTTCTACCGGTTTCCGTACCTGAAGTACGTGCTGCGCCCCTCCGTTTTCCTGACGGCGGCTCTGGTGAGTGCGGCCGCCGCCTTGCTCGGCACGCTGCAATCCGTGCGAAAGGCCGCCCTGCTTCCTCCCGCCCAGGCGATGCGCCCGGAGCCGCCGGAAAGGTACCGGGAGACGGCGATCGAGCGCCTTGGACTCAAGCGCCTCCTGTCCCATCCGGCCCGCATGATCGCCCGGCACATCGGGCGAAGGCCGGTCAAGTCCCTCCTCTCGGTGGTGGGGATCGCCCTGGCGATCGCGATTCTCATGGTGGGCAATTTCCAGGAGGACGCGTTAGACTTCATGGTGGACGTCCAGTTCCGCATTGCCCAGAGGGAGGATCTCGCCGTGACCTTCATCGATCCCACGTCCCGACGCTCCCTGCACGAGCTGGGAAGCCTCGAGGGCGTGCAGTACGGCGAACCCTTCCGGTCCGTGCCGGCCCGCCTGAAGTTCGAACACCGCAGCTACCGGACATCCATCCAGGGGATCGAAGCGGGGAGCAGCCTGCATCGCGTCCTCGACATGGGGTTGCGGCCCGTGGCGATTCCTCCCTCCGGAGTCGTGCTGACCGAACATCTCGGCGGCATCCTCGGCATTCGCCCCGGAGACCTCCTGACCGTCGAGGTTCTCGAGGGAAGCCGGCCGGTGAGGAAGGTGCCCGTGGCCTCCCTCGCGAAACAATACGTGGGAGTGTCCGCCTACATGGAGATTTCGGCCCTGAACCGACTTTTGCGCGAGGGAAACGCGATTTCGGGGGCGTATCTTTCCGTGGACGAACAGTTTCGGCCCGCGGTCTACGCCACGCTGAAGGGCATGCCCCGCGTTGCGGGGACGGTCATCCGGCAGGACGCCATCCGGAGTTTTTACGACACACTGGGCGAGTCCCTGCTCATTTTCACCTTCATCAACACGGTGCTTGCCGGCACGATCGCCTTCGGCGTGGTGTATAACAGCGCGCGGATCGCTCTTTCCGAGCGCAGCCGGGAACTGGCGAG
>DATHRT010000157.1:0-4301 GCA_035464915.1 Candidatus Limnocylindria bacterium | reverse complement strand
TTCAAGGGGGAGGTCTGCTCGGGGAACGACCTCCACTCCGTGATGAAGGCGGCCCGAAAGGCGATCGACAGGGCACGGTCGGGGGAGGGGCCGACCTTTCTCGAATGCAAGACGTACCGCTACCACGGGCATTCCGAGCACGACCGGGCTACCTACCGGAGCGAGGAGGAGCTGATCACCTGGGAGAGCCGGGATCCGATCGAGCGGTGGGAGGTCTACCTCGAAAAGAGGAAGTACGACATCGCCGCGATCAAGGAGGAGGTGGGGGGGAGGGTGAAGAAGATCGTCGAAGACGCGGTGGCGTTCGCCGAGGCGAGCCCGGTGCCGGAAGGGCCGGAGGCGATGGAAGACCTGTACGCCACTCCGATCACGGAGGGATAGCCGATGCCGGTGACCTATATCCAGGCGATCAACCAGGCGATGCACGAGGAGATGGAAAGGGATGAAAACGTGATGCTCCTCGGGGAGGACGTGGGAATCCTCGGCGGCGCGTTCAAGGCGACGGAGGGGCTCCTGGAGAAGTTCGGCTCCGAGCGCGTAGTGGACACGCCCATCTCGGAAACCCTCATCGTAGGGGCAGGGGTGGGGCTTGCGATCCAGGGGATGCGCCCGGTCCTGGAGATGCAGTTTATCGACTTCATCTCGTGCGGGTTCGACCAGATCGTCAACATGGCCGCGACGCTTAGGTACCGGCACGGCGGGCAGACTTCCTGCCCCATCGTGGTCCGGGGACCGTGCGGCGCCGGGGTCCACGGGGGGCTGTACCACTCCCAGAACCCGGAGGCGTGGTTCTTTCACGTGCCGGGACTGAAGGTCGTGGCGCCCGCCACCGCATACGACGCGAAGGGGCTGCTGAAGGCCGCCATCCGGGATGACGATCCCGTGATCTACCTCGAGCACAAGTTCCTCTACCGGCGGATCAAGGAGGACATTCCCGGTCCCGGGGAGGACTACATCGTTCCGATCGGGAAGGCGGCCCTCCGGAAGGAGGGGAAAGACCTCACCGTGATCACCTACGGTTCGCCGGTGCACGCGGTGATGAAGGCGGCGCGGGACATGGCGTCGGAGGTCGACATCGAGGTGATCGACCTGCGGACCCTGCTCCCCTACGATTGGAAGACGATCCGGGAATCGGTGACGAAAACCGGCAAGGCGCTCATCATCCACGAAGCGCGTCTCACCGGCGGGATCGGAGGGGAGATCTCGGCGCGCATTGCCGAGGACCTTTTCGAGTATCTCGACGGGCCGGTGATGCGGCTGGCCTCGAAGGACACGCACAACGCCTTCGCGGGCCCCATGGAGGAGTACATCATCCCCAACCAGGAGAAGGTAACGGAGGCGATACGAAAGCTTGCGGCGTACTGAGTGGGCGGGGACACTCCTCTCCCGCATCCCGGACAGGGGGGGGAACATTCCTATATCGAGTTGTACGTTGAGGAGTGTCCCCGCCCAGCGTTGAAAAGAGTCCCGCCGATAAGCGGAAGGGGGAAAGGAAGATGCGCGTAGACATCGTCATGCCCCAGCTCGGGGAGAGCGTGGTCGAGGGGATCGTGGTCAAGTGGCTGGTGAAGGCGGGGGACGCCGTGGCCAAGGACCAGGCGTTGCTCGAGATCTCCACCGACAAGGTGGACGCCGAGATCCCCTCCCCCGTCGGAGGGAAGGTGGTGGAAATTCTCGCGAAGGAAGGGGATACGGTCCTCATACAGGAAGTCCTCTGCCGGATCGAGACGGAAGAAGTGGCCGCCGCCCCGCCCCCGGAGAAACCCTCCGAGAAATGGGACGAGGAAGAGGAGGGCTTTCCAGGGGCCATGGCCCGTAAGACGGGTCCCCCCATTCCCCCCGCGCCCCGCGCGGAACCGCCGAAGGAGGAGCCCAGGCCCGCACCGCCCCCGCCGGCAAAGGAAGGGCCCAAGGTGCGCATCTCCCCGGTGGTGGCGAGGATGGTCGCGGAGCACGCGTTGGACATCTCCCGGATCCGGGGGACGGGAATCGACGGGCGCGTGACGAAGAAGGACGTGGAGGAGTTCCTTGTCCGCGGCGAAAAGGAAACCGCCCTGGCACCGCCCGCTGCGGCAAAGCCCGCCCCTTCGCCACCCGCTCCCCGGGCGAAGCCCGCTCCTCCCGCGGCGCCCTCGCCCGGCGCGAAGATCACCCCGGAGGGGGACCAGGTAATTCCGTTCACCCCGATCCGGAAGATGATCGCCGAGCACATGGTCATGAGCAAGCGGACCTCCCCGCACGTCCACACCTTCGCCGAAGTGGACATGCACAAGGTGGTTGCGTTCCGGTCAGAGAAAAAAAAGGAGGGGGTCTCCCTCACCTACCTGCCCTTTGTCATCTGGGCGGCGATCGAGGCCATCCGGGAGTTCCCCGGCCTGAATGCCCAGGTGGTCGGCGAGACGACGGTCCTCAAGAAGGGAATCCACATCGGGGTCGCCGTGGACACGGAACGGGGGCTGATTGTCCCCGTCCTCCGCAACGCCGACGAGAAGTCGCTCCTTGGCCTGGCCAAAGCCGTCGAGGACCTCGGGGCGAGAGCCGCAGCGAAGAAGATCCTCCCGGACGAACTGACCGGCGGGACCTTTAGCGTCACCAACCCGGGGCAAAAAGGAAATCTCTTCGGGACGCCGATCATCAACCAGCCGCAGGTCGGCATCCTTCGGATGGGGCAGATCGTCAAGCGCCCGGTAGTGGTCGAGGCGGGCGGCGAGGACGCGATCGTCATCCGCCCGATGATGTTTCTGTGCCTTGGCTACGACCACCGGATCGTCGACGGGGTGACCGGCAACAGCTTCCTCTTCCGCGTGCGGGAAATCCTCGAGGCGGGGGAGTTCCACCTCTAGGGGGCGTGCCGTGGAGACCCTCTGGCTTGGCTGCGTGGAATACAGGCGGGCGCTCGAGCTGCAACTTTCCCGAGTCGATTGCCGGGCGCGGGGGGAGACGCCGGACACGCTCCTTCTGCTCACGCACCCCCACGTCTACACCTTCGGCCGAACCGGGGAGCAGGCCAACCTGCTGGTTGCCGAGGAGGATCTCACACGGGAGGGGATCCCCGTCGAACGGGTCGCCCGGGGGGGCGATGTGACGTACCACGGTCCCGGTCAGCTCGTCGGGTATCCCATTGTCCTCCTGGCGCGACCGGACGTGCACCGGTTTGTAAGGTCCCTCGAGTCCGCGCTGATCGAGGCCCTTGCCGTTTTCGGCGTTCCCTCCCGCCGGATCGAGGGAATGACAGGCGTTTGGGTGGGGGAGAAGAAGATCGCCTCCATCGGCGTGGGGGTAAAAAGGTGGATCACCTACCACGGCTTCGCCCTGAATGTGACCACGGATCTGTCGTACTTCGGGCGGATCCATCTTTGCGGGCTGAAGGGCCGCGAGGCGACCTCGTTGGCAGAGGTCACGGGAGAGGTTGTTCCGATGGATGAGGTTCGCGAACGGGTGGCCGAATCGTGCGGGCGCCACCTGAGGGGATTCTCGTGAGCGGCGCGCTCCCCCGGGAGCGACCCCACTGGCTCAAGGTCCGCGTTCCTTATGGAAGAGGGGTCTTCCGCGTGGAGGAGGTCCTCCGGAAGAACGGTCTGGTTACCGTGTGCCGCGAAGCGCGGTGCCCGAACGTCGGGGAGTGTTGGGGGCAGGGAACGGCTACCGTACTTATCCTGGGGAATGTCTGTTCCCGGGCATGCGCATTCTGCAGCGTCGCATCCGGACACCCGGCTCCGCCCGACCGTACCGAGCCGGCCCGCCTCGCGGCAGCGGCTGCGGAACTCGCGTGGCGCCACGTGGTCGTGACCTCGGTCACAAGGGACGATCTCCCCGACGGGGGCGCGGCCCAGTTCGCCGAAGTTGTAGGGGAGTTGCGGCAATTGCCACGACCTCCGTCCGTCGAGCTTCTCGTACCGGATTTCGCGGGAGACCGAAACGCCCTCGCGGAGGTGGTCCGCGCCCGACCGGACATCCTCGCCCACAACGTGGAGACCGTACCGCGACTCTATTCCCGGGTGCGTCCCCGGGCGTCCTACGAAAGATCTCTTGCGCTTCTGTCCCGCGCGCATGCGACCGCTCCCGGCCTCGCATTGAAGTCCGGGCTTATGGTCGGGTTCGGGGAGACGGAAAAAGAGGTGGTTGCCGTGATGGACGACCTCTACCGGACCGGGTGCCGTTCGGTCACCGTGGGACAGTACCTCCCGCCGTCCCGGAGCCACCCCCGCGTGGCGAAGTATTATTCCGTCGAGGCGTTCGAAAAACTGGGCGACACGGCCCGCCGGATCGGATTCGCCCGGGTCGCCTCGGGCCCGCTGGTG
>DATHRT010000156.1:0-5095 GCA_035464915.1 Candidatus Limnocylindria bacterium | reverse complement strand
TTTCCAGTCGGAGTAGAGCTTAAGCAGCTCGGGGACCTCGCTGTTGGAGATGTCGCATCAGGTGGCCCAGAACTCGAGCATCACCACTTTCCTGCCCTTGCTCTCCGACAGGCTGACCGTTTCCCCTGTCATCAGGTCCGGCAGCCGGAATTCCGGAGCCTTCTCCCCGATCCGGATCCGCATCGCGGTGTCCGCCGCGAAAGCCGCTCCCCCCGCAGCGAGGAAGATGAGGGAGAGGAATGCCATCTGCCGCATCCGCACTCTCATCCGGCGGGAGCCTCCGAGAGATTCTCCGCCCCGCCGCCCCCTTCCCTGCCCGGAACACCGAACGGGTTACGGTTCAGCACAGTGGTGAGCGTTAGGCTTGGGCAACGGGTGCAGTCCAGGCAGCGCAGGCATTCGGAGCTTGTCGGCTTGTAGTCGGGACGGATGTCCACCGGGCAGATCTTTTGGCACTTCCCGCACCGGGTGCAGGAGTCGGGGTTCCACGCAAGCTGCAGGAAGCTCGACCGGTTGAAAAGCGAAAAGATCGCCCCGAGGGGACAGGCGGCCCGGCAAAAGGGGCGCTTGACCACGACCGAGAAGGTGAAAAAGAGAAGGAGGATCCCGATCTTCACCCAGAAGAAGGAGCCGATCAGTGCTCGGACGCTCTCGCTGAGCGTCACCCACGGCAGGCCGGCGCCCAACGTTCCCATCGGGCAAAGCTTGGAAAACCAGTGCACCCCGGAGAACGCAGGGATCAGGAATACGAGAACGGCAAGGGCGGCATACCGCAGGTAGGATGCCCATCCGGGGAGCCGGCCCTTCCACGTCCGGATCTTGAACAAAAGGTCTTGCAGGAACCCGAAGGGGCAGAGCGTCCCGCACGTCATCCGCCCCACCGACGCCCCGACGACCGCGATCGACCCGACGGCGTAGAAGGGGACTTTCCCCGTCGCCGCGAAGTGCTGCATCGACCCGATGGGGCAGGAAAAAAGGGCGGAGGGGCAGGCGTAGCAGTTGAACAGGGGGGTACAGACCCCTTTCAGCGTCCCCTGGTAAAGGGTGGGAGTGAGGAATCCCTGAACGTACGCGTTGGGCAGGAGCGTTCCCAGCCCCTGGAAGATCCGCCGCGTAAGGATTGCCACGGGGTCACCCGACCCCGATACAGGAGAGTCAAAGGAGCGCCCCGTTCAGGAGCACCTTGGCGAACTCCGCCCGGTAGAGCCCCCAGGCAAGCAGCCCCGCCGAGGCCAGGGCGGTGAGAAGAAAGGCGACCGCTCTCCCCCTCATAAAGGCTTCCGACGCTTCCCGGCGTCCCGTTACGCGCCGCCGTAAGAGTGCAGCCCGGAAAGGACCAGGTTCACTCCCAGGTAACAGAAGATCGTGGCCAGGAACCCGACGATGGACAGGATCGCCGCACGACGACCGTGCCAACCCCGGGTGACCCGGGCGTGGAGGAACGCCGCGTACACGAGCCACACGATGAGCGACCACGTCTCCTTGGGGTCCCACGACCAATAGGTCCCCCAGGCATAGTTCGCCCAGGCTGCGCCCGTGATGATCCCCGCGGTCAGAAACGGGAACCCCCAGATGATCGCCTTGTAGATCAGGTCGTCCAGGATCTTCGTGGAGGGGAACAGGGCGACCACCCCGCCCGTCAGCTTCCTCTCTTCCCGTTTTGCCTTCATGAGATACATGACCGCCACGCCGGCGGAAACGGCGAAGGCCGCATACCCCACGAAGCATGTGATGACGTGCGCGTGGAGCCAGTACGACTGCAGGGCGGGCACCAGCGGCTGGATGCTGCTCTCGTTCGTGAAGGCGAACAGCATGGTGCCGAAGGCGATCGGCATCACGAACGCGCCGAAGGTCCGGTTCTTGTACTTCCACTCCACCATCAGGTAGAACAGGTTGACCGACCATGCGAAGAAGACGAGCGACTCGTAGAGGTTGGTCACGGGAATGCGGCCGATTCCCATCCGGTACGA
Source organism: Candidatus Limnocylindria bacterium (assembly GCA_035464915.1). Taxonomy (GTDB): domain Bacteria; phylum Desulfobacterota; class Deferrimicrobia; order Deferrimicrobiales; family Deferrimicrobiaceae; genus CSP1-8. Next base: position 3,125 of record DATHRT010000156.1, on the reverse strand, counting down.
CTCGGCCCACCGGACGCCGATCGCCGCGGTCGACACGACCGCGGCGGCGATGCATACCCAGGTCCCGATGCGGGCAATCGTCTCTCTCTTCCCGTACAGGGCCGCGATGTAGTTGACGGAGGCAACACCGAAAAGCAGGGTGGTGATGTCAAACAGGCGAACGTTCAACATGGTGGTTGATCTCCCGGCTGCTTAGGCGAAAGGAAGCACGGTCATGCCTGGACCGCCTTCATATCAGCCTGTATTTTCTCAAATTTTTTCTCGAAGACAAGCCTGTTCTTGTTCGTCGATCCGGCGAGGACAACGTCCACGCGGCCATCGCCGCCACGCGAGAGACGGATCCAGAGCCTCTGATGGGACAGGAAGAACGCGATCATGATGCCGACCACCATCAGGGTGCAGCCCACCCACACGATGTTCACCCCGGGGTCCTGGGCCACCTGCAGACCCGTATAGAAGATCTCGTTCAGCCCCGCGAACGACAGGTAGCGCGCGTCCCGCCGCTGACGGTCGAACTCGGGGTGGGACTTGAGGAGCCAGAACTGGGCAGGCTGCTTGCCCGGCTTCTCGAGGACAACGAGCAACGCGGGACCGAACCCCTGGAAGTTCCCCTGGTAGTCGACGGCGCTTATCGTCCCGTAGCCGGCGATTTCCGCCTTCCGTCCCGGGGACAGGGTCACGGTTTCCCCGCCGCCGCCGTCCGGGTCGTTGACCGCCACCGTGACGGTGGAGGCGCCCGCGGGACCATAGCTGGACTGGTAGAACCACACCCCCTTGTACTGCAGCGGGTCGTTCACCTCGATCTTCTTGCGAAGGACCTCCCTGCCGTTTTCGATGACGCTCAGGTCCGACGAGTACTCCTTCGGCTGCCCGTTGGGGTAGTATTCCACCCAGAACTTGTTGCAGCGCACAGCGAACCCGAGGTCGACCTGTTTGGTCCCCCCCCGCGTCGGAATCACGCTGGCCGACTGCCCCTCGACGATGTTCGCGTATCCCTTGAACCCGAACACGTTGCCGATGATGGCCCCGAGGAAGATGATGATGATGGAAAGGTGGGTCACGTAGACGCCGAAGCGCGAGATGACTCCCTTCTCCGCGTAGAGGTGGAGCGTCCCGGCGTTCTCTGTCACGCGCGGCCTGGCAAACGCGCCCCCCATTGCCTCCTGGTACGTTGCGGCCAGTGCCTTAAGCTCCCCCTTCCTCTTCCACCGGTCGACAAGCCCCAGCGTCTTCTCGAGGTTCCCGTCCAGGGTGGTCTTCGGGTTCCGGACGACCTTGACGACCCGCGGGAGCCGGTCGAGGGTGCAGCAGATCAGGTTGACGGTGAACAGGACCAGCAAGAGGAGAAACCACCAGGAGTGGTACATGTCGAAGAGGCCGAGACTCTCGAAGATGCGAATCGTCCCGTCGCTGTAGAACTGCCGGTATTTTTCGAGCGGCTGGTTCTGCTCGATGATCGTCCCGACGATGGATGTGATCGCCAGGATGATGATGACAAAGATCGCGAGCTTCAGGGAGACGAAGAACTTCCACACCCTGTCCATCAACGAATCGTTGCGCTTTCCTTCAGCCATGGGGATTCACCTTCAGGCAATGGATGGATATCAACGTATTATTATACCCGCACCTTGGGGGGAATGGGGCCGGAATACAAACCGGAGAGGGGGGCAATCCCCCCCCTCCGTCGAACACATCGGGCATCCTTCCGCTATTTCACGTGGCACCCGTCACACTTGACCGGAGCCTTCTTGCTGGCGTCCTTCTTGTGGCAGTCCTTGCAGGTGGTATGGTACGCTTCCTTCAGGGAGACGGTCTTGCCCTCGGCCGTGGCCTTGTGGCAGGCGGAGCACTTCTGCTCTTTCCCGGCGGCATCCTTGTGGTGGCACGTCTTGCAGTCTTTGGCCCTCTTCTCGGCATGGGCCTTGTGGTCGAACGGAACGGGAGGCTTGGACTTCTGGATCGAATCGAGCATCACCTTGCCCGGCATTTCCGCGCTTACCACGAGCCCCGCGGAGAACATCACCGCCATCACGATGGAGATAAGAGCTGCGAACTTCTTCATTCTGTTTCACCCCCTTCCGAGCTGGATTATAACCACAGATTGCATCTCGCGCACCGCTCGGATTCCCGGCGGACGCAATCGTCGTCGTATCGCTTCTGGACTTCCTGGAACGTTCGCCGGCTCTCTTCCGGCGGGATCCGCCGGGCGTCCCGCCGGACCCTCCACTCCGGACGGTCCTCGACCTGGGGTTCGGCCATTCGCCGGAACCGGTCCTCGAACCGCGCTTTCCTGACTTCTTCGACGCGAAGGTCGCCGTAGATATTCAACGCGGCCTCCCGGCCCGAAGCGGAGGCCTCTACGACCGTCCCGGGGCCCCCCACGCACTCCCCAGCCGCATAGGCCGGGATTGTAGTTTGCTTTCCGGGAAAAATCAACCGGGAAAGATTGGGAGCGTGGCCGATCCTCACCTGCTTGACGTCGGGAGGCAGGAAATCAAACACGGGCCGGATCCCGATGGCTTGGATGACCGTCTTCGCGGGAATCCCGAACTCGCTGCCGGGAACGGTACGGGGAACGATCCGACCTTGCGCATCGAACCCGATCCCCTCGACCCGGAGCGCCTCGATCCCGGCCACCCGTCCGTCGCGCACGACGAAGTCCTCCACCGCCGTTCCGGAGAGGATCCGCACGCCCTCCCCTTCCGCCTCTTCGACCTCCCATGCAAAGGCCGGCATCGACTCCCGTGACTCCAGGCACGCCATCGTGACTTCCCGTGCGCCAAGGCGGACGGCCACCCGGGCCGCATCGAGCGCGACCTTCCCGCCCCCGATCACCACCACGGAACCATGCAGCAAAACCCCGTTCCCTCCCCGAAACCGGGAGAGAAACGACAACCCGTCGAAAAACCCCTCCTCTTCCCCCCCGGTACGGGGAAGGCGGAGCGGCTCGCCGGCTCCTGATGCCAACAGGACGGCTTCAAAACCTTCCTTCTCGATACCTTCAAAGGAAAGGTCCCGGCCGAACTTCCGGCCGCCCCGGAAATCGACCCCGCGGGCGAAAATCGTGCGCAAATCGGACAAAAGCGCCTCCCGGGGGAAACGGAACTCCGGAACGGCGTACCGCA
>DATHRT010000155.1:0-4194 GCA_035464915.1 Candidatus Limnocylindria bacterium | reverse complement strand
CTGTCCCGCTCCCCCCTTTCGGGGCCGGTTTGCACCTTCGACTCGAAGGAGTTCTCCGTCGGGGCCATCTGCGTCCGCCCTTTTCCCGTCCCCCATGATGCGGAAGGTGTGACCTGCGGCTTCCTCCTCTCGAGCCGCGCTGCGCATCGGGAGATTCGGGTCGCCGTCGCCACCGACCTGGGGCACGGCGGAAACGGCCTCTTCGAGGAATTCGTCGACAGCGACCTGATTCTGATCGAGGCGAATTACGACCCGGGAATGCTCGCGGCGAGTCCCCGCCAGGACCGGACAAGGGTAGACTCCGAGGTGGGGCATCTGTCCAACGAGCAGGCAGGAAAGTTTCTCGCCCGGGTGATGCTCGAAAGCCGGACCCCCCCCCAAGCCGTCGTCCTTTGCCACCTGAGCGCCGACCACAACACCCCGGCGAAGGCGGTCGGGACGGTCCGGGGGATCCTCTCCCGCTACGGGTTCGGCCACGTCCCCGTCCACGCGGCCCGCCGGCATGGCCCTTCGCCCCGGTTCTTCGCGGTGGCCAGGCCGGGGAGTTGAATATATACTCGGGGCATGACGTCATTATGATTGGAAGGGGGATCCCGATGAGGAGATTGCTCTGCCTCGGCGTTGCTTTAGCGTTCCTTTCGGGGGTTCTGCCGGGCTGCGCCGGCGTGGACCAGACCGCGCGCGACAACCCGAAGACGACCATCGGGGCAGGAGCCGGCGTCCTGGGGGGCGCCGTTGTCGGGGGGTTCATCGGGGGGAAACGGGGAGCGTTGATCGGCGGGCTCCTCGGGGGGCTGGCCGGCGGGGCTGTCGGACACTACCTCGACCAGCAGGAGAAGGATCGCCTGCAGACCAGCCGGGACTACCGCTATTCCCCCGCCCAGGGGGCCCAGATCAGGATCGAAACGGTCCGGGTCAATCCCGCCGCCCTGTCCCCCGGGGAAACGGTGAACATCAACCTGACCTACGCCGTCCTCACTCCTACTGCCGACACGCAGGTCCTCGTCCGGGAGACCCGGGAGATTTTGCTGAACGGCAATTCGGTGGGCAAGACGTCGATCGATGTATCTCGCGAAGGAGGAACCTGGAAAAGCACGGTCCCGATCACCTTGCCGGCCAACGCAGCCCCGGGGAAATACCGCGTCATCGCTTCTCTCGACTCCCGGACCGCCGGCACGGACCGGAAGGAAACGTCCTTCCAGGTCAGCCAGTAGGGGAAGGGTTCCCATCCATAATGTGCATCCTACCGGGCCCTCCCGCGGAAGGGCCCGGTTTTTTTCTGCCGCACGAAGTTCCCTCTCCGCCTCCATGCCTGACGTTGCCGAAGGAGGGTTGTTTTCCTATACAATGGACGACATGACGGGAACCGTACGCCAGGAAGACATCGAGCTGCTCGCAGAGGCCCGGCACTGGGACCCGTTCTCCGTCCTCGGCCCCCACGTCGTCTCGCTGCCGTCGAGGAAAGTGGTCGCCATCCGCGCGATCCTCCCGGACGCAGCCCGCGCATTCGTGCTCGCTCCCCCGGGCAAAGAGGAGGACCGCACGGAGATGAGACGGCTGCACCCCGCGGGCGTCGTCGAGGCGATCTTCCCCGGCAGGGAGGAACTGTTTCCCTACCGGATCGAGATCGAAAACGACGAAGGCCACCGCTGGCAGCAGGAGGACCCGTACCGGTTCGACTGCGTCCTCTCCGACTTCGACATCCACCTTCTCGGGGAGGGGACCCATCTCGAGCTGTACCGCAAGCTCGGGAGCCACCTCACGGAGATGGAGGGGGTGGCCGGGGTGGCCTTTTCCGTGTGGGCCCCCAACGCCGGGCGGGTGTCCGTGGTGGGAAATTTCAACCACTGGGACGGCCGCCGGCACCCGATGCGCAACCGCGGGGAGTGCGGCGTCTGGGAGATTTTTATCCCCGGGCTTTGCGAGGGGGAGATCTACAAGTACGAGATCCGCTCCCGGGAATCCGGGGAGGTTTTCCTCAAGACCGACCCTCACGCCTTCCGCTACGAACACCCGCCCCGGACGGGATCGATCGTCTGCAACATCGACGGGTACTCCTGGAGAGACGAGGCGTGGATGTCCCGCAGGCGCGAAGGCGATCTTCTCGAAGAACCCGTATCGATCTACGAGGTCCACCTCGGATCATGGAAGCGGAAGGAGGGGGATTTCCCCGGCTACCTGTCGTACCGGGAGCTGGCGGATGAGCTCGTCCCCTATGTCCGGGAAATGGGGTACACCCACATCGAGCTTCTTCCCGTCGCGGAGCACCCCTTCGACGGCTCCTGGGGATATCAGTCGCTCGGGTATTTCGCCCCCACATCCCGCCACGGCCACCCGGTCGACTTCATGGCCTTTGTCGACCGGTGCCACCAGGAGGGAATCGGGGTTCTCCTCGACTGGGTTCCCGCCCACTTCCCGAAGGATGCGCACGGGCTCGCAACGTTCGACGGGACGCATCTTTACGAGCACGCCGATTCCCGGATGGGGGAACACCGGGACTGGGGGACGCTGATCTTCAACTACGGCCGCCGGGAGGTGGCCAACTTCCTCCTTTCGAGCGCCCTGTTCTGGCTGGAGAAATACCACATCGACGGCCTGCGCGTGGACGCGGTGGCTTCCATGCTCTACCTCGACTACTCGAGAAACCCCGGGGAATGGATTCCGAACGAGTTCGGCGGGAACGAGAACCTCGAGGCGATCGCGCTCCTGCGCCGGATGAACGAGATCGTGCACGCACGCTACCCGGGAGCGATAACGGTCGCGGAGGAGTCGACCGCCTGGCCGGCCGTCTCCCGACCGGTATACCTGGGAGGCCTGGGATTCACCCTCAAGTGGAACATGGGGTGGATGCACGACATGCTGGAATTCATCAAGGAAGCTCCGGTTCACCGGAAGTACCACTTCGGAACCCTCACCTTCGCGCTCCTCTACGCGTTCCACGAGAACTTCGTCCTGCCCTTCTCCCACGACGAGGTCGTCCACATGAAACACGCAATGCTGGACAAGATGCCGGAGGCCGACCTCTGGGAGAAGTTCGCAAACCTCCGTCTCCTGTATGGTTACATGTACGCGCACCCGGGGAAGAAGCTCCTCTTCATGGGGGGCGAGCTCGGGCAGTGGGAAGAGTGGAACCACGACCAATCCCTGCCGTGGGACCTCCTGCGATGGGACTCCCACCGGGGGATCCAGCGATTCCTCCGGGATCTGAACGGCTTCTACCGGTCCTGCCCCCCCCTCCACGAGATCGACTTCCGCCCGGAGGGGTTCGAGTGGATCGATTTCCGGGACGTGGACAGCAGCATCGTCTCCTTCCTGCGCAGGGGGAAGGACCCCGCCGACGTTCTCGTCTGCGCCTTCAACTTCACCCCCGTGGTGCGTGAGGCGTACCGGATCGGCGTGCCCGCACCCGGGTTTTACCGCGAGGCGATCAACAGCGACAGCGCCTCGTACGGCGGCAGCAACGTGGGCAACGGCGGAGGGATCGAGGCGGAACCCGTACCGTGGATGGGCCGACCCTTTTCGGTCTCTCTCACGCTCCCCCCGCTGGGGGCCCTGTACCTGCGACCCGGAAGCTGAATTGCCCCACCGGTCGTGCCGATGAAAACGGCCCTGCCGCCGGAGATCCAGCCGGCGCACTACTCCACTTTCCAGGCGCTGCGCCACCGCAACTTCCGTCTCTGGTTCTTCGGGCAACTCACCTCCCTCGTGGGAACGTGGATGCAGACGATCGCGCAGAACTGGCTTGTGTACCAGCTCACCGGATCGGCGTGGGACCTGGGGCTGGTGAACTTCGTCGGGGCGATCCCCCTGGTTCCCCTCACCCTGCACGCGGGAGCGATCGCCGACCGGTTCTCCAAGCGTCGGATCATTTTTCTGACGCAGGCCGCGATGATGGCCCTCGCCTTCGTCCTCGCCATCCTGTGCGCAACCGGCACGGTCCGGCTCTGGCACGTGATCGGGCTGGCATTCCTGCTGGGCGCGGTCCAGGCGATCGACATCCCCGCGCGGCAGGCCTTCGTCATCGAACTGGTGGGGAGGGAGGATCTCGCCAACGCCATCGCGCTCAACTCCGGTACGTTCCACGGCGCCCGCGTGATCGGCCCGGCGGTGGCCGGGATCCTCGTGGCCACGCTCGGCGTTTCCGGTGCCTTCTTCCTGAACGGGGCGAGTTTCCTCGCGGTGCTGGGCGCGCTT
>DATHRT010000154.1:0-13571 GCA_035464915.1 Candidatus Limnocylindria bacterium | reverse complement strand
TGCGTGATCCTCAGGTTCGCCTGGTGCGGGATGACGATCGAAAGGTCCGAAACGGCCATTCCGTTTGCGGAAAGCGCCTCCAGGATCACCTCGGGGAACCGCCGCACCGCGTGGGTGAACACGGACCGGCCGTTCATGAATCCCAGATGCTTCCCGGCCTCGAGCATCTCCTTGCTGATCCGCGGATTCTCGATGGAGGACGGCGCCTCCACCATGAGCTCGCGGGCATACTTTCCCTCCGAATGCAGGTGCGAGGACAGGATGCCCTCCCCGGGCTCCGAAGGGCCGACGACCACCGCCCCGCCGCCGTCTCCGAACAGGACGGACACGTCCCTTCCCGCAGTGCTCATGTCCAGGCCCGTGCTCTGCACCTCTGCACCGATGACGAGGACGTGGTCGTAGAAGCCCGATTTGACGTACACCTCCGCCACCGACAGGGCGTAGAGGAACCCGGTGCACTGGGTGCGGACGTCGAGCGCCCCGATCGTGTCCATCCCCAGTTTCTCCTGCACGAACACCCCGGCGCCCGGGAAGCACAGGTCGGGCGAGAGGGTGGCGAAGACGATGAACTGGATGTCCTTCGGCGCAAGTCCCGCGCGTTCGATGGCCACGCGCGCCGCCTCCACGCCCAAATCGGAGGTGCCCGTACCCGGCTCGACGAACCGCCGTTCCCGGATTCCCGTGCGCTGTACGATCCACTCCTCCGTGGTGTCCATCATTGTGGTCAGCTCGGCGTTGGTCACGACACGGGGCGGCAGCGCCCGTCCCGTCCCGAGAATTCTCGCTCCCCTCATCGGTCCCCCCTCACAGCACTAAGACGGCGGCTGCGATGACCGTTGCGTACTCGTCCTTCACGATAGCCGACTGGGTGATGTTGAACGACCGGTAGATCTTACCGCTGATCTTCCAGACCTCCTTCTTTTCGTCCCAGCTTTTCTCCTCGTCGAACTCGATGCCAAGGGTGGAGGCTAGCATGGCGGCAGCCAGGTCCTCGGCGTAGTCGCCCGCCACCTTTTCCGGTTGCCCGTAGGCGTGATGCTCGCTCAGGTACCCGTACACGGAACGGTCCGAGGGAAGGGCGCACCCCACGGAGGCCGCGATGAGGCGGCGGGGTTCGTCGCTCTGGCACTTGCTCATGACAACGAACACGATTTCGCCTGGGGTCAACTCCCGCAGACCAACTTCCTTTTTGATGATACGGCACTTGGGAGGGAATATGCTCGACACCTGGACGAGGTTGTACTTCTCTATCCCCGCGTCGCGAAGGGCAAGTTCGAACGACGTCAACTGCTCCCTGTGCCGCCCGACTCCCTTGGTGAAGAATATCTTCGACGGCACGAACATCGGCGACGCCTCCTTTGACGGGGGATACCCCCCTACTTCTCCTGCCGCTTTGCGAGAATCCATCCCATCAACCGGTAGCACAGCTTCGCCGCGAGGAAATCGGGGGCGACGATGCCGGGGATGGGGGAAAGCTCCATGATGTCGAATCCGACGATGTTGCAATCCGCGCGCATCACGTCCCGCAGGATGTCGATCACCTCGAACCAGTCCAGCCCGCCTGGCTCCGGCGTGCCCACTGCCGGCATGATTCCCGGGTCGAATACATCGAGGTCGATCGAGATGTAGACGTTTCCGGAGAGACTGCTCACGATCCCCCGGGTGACATCCGCGAGGCTTTCCCGGACCTCCGAGGCGTAGAACGTCTTGACGTTTTCCGCCCTGCGCAGGAACCGGTCCTCCTCCTCCGAGATGCTGCGCACCCCCACCTGGACGAGTTTCGCTCCGGAATCGACGATGCGTCGTCCCACGCAGGCGTGGTTCCAGGGCGTACCGAGGTAGCTGTCCCGCAGATCCGCATGCGCGTCGAACTGGAGGACGGTGAGGTCTCCATATTTTTTATTCAGGGCGGAAACCGCTCCGCACGTTCCGGAGTGCTCCCCGCCCACGATGACGGGGAACTTCCCGGCCCGGATCAATGCCTTCATCCGCTTTTCCAGCTCTTTGAGCATGGCCAGCGGGCCCGTGGTCAGCACCGGGATCTCGGTGGACACGAAGATCCCCGCCCGGTACGGTTCGATCTTGTTCTCCTCGTCGAACAGCTCCATGTGCCCCGACGCCTCGATGAGGGCCCGGGGGCCGTTGCGCGTCCCCGACACATACGTTGTGGTCAGGTCGATCGGAAACGGAACCACGACAAACCACGAGCTCTTCCAGGAGGAATACTTGTCCGGAATACCACCGAAACTTACGGAATACGGCTTCACGATACAACCTCCTTTATCTCATCCCTTTCCGTCGCGCAGATTTTACCCTGACCGCAATGCGGTAGACAACCACGTAAGCTAGCACCGCGGCGGCCAGACCCACGATTGTCGTGCCTAGAAACAGGGGAGCAGCGTAGGGGACGGCCGCCTCCAGGATGGTCTTGAGCGTGTAGGTCTCGAATGACGGCGGGGGAATATCCATCCCCAGGATCCATTCTCCCAGACGGAAACACCCGTAGAATACGAAAGGCATCGTATAGGGATTGTTTACCCAGACGCCCACCATGGTGGTCATCTTGTTTACCCGGAGGACGACAGCAACGAGCAGTGCCAGGACCATGTGGAGCGTCACCAGCGGGCTGAAACTGAAGAAGACGCCCACGGCGAACCCCGCGGCAAGGCTTCTCTCATCGGAATCGGCCGCGACCGCCTCGTGAAGTTTGCTCCGGATCTTTCCCCAGCCGATCACGGAACCACCCCGACCGGAATTCAGAGGCCCGGCGTGACGGATCCCACCGGGAGTCCGGAGGGCCGCGCGTCGATCAGCCGCAGCCGGATCGAACGGTTCCCCCGGAACACCGTCCATTGGGGGGTGAACAGGATATCGATTGAGCCGCCCGGTCCCGACGGCAACGTTGAGCGGTGAAACGCCACCGCCTCGAAGGAACGTGCGTCTCCCGAAAGTTCGGCTCTCAGATGCCGGATCTCTCCTCCGAACAGGGAATGCCTCTTCACGTGCACGTTCCGCGCGAGCAGCACCGGCTCCTCGTTTCCCATTCCGAACGGGCGCATGCGATCCAGTTCCTCCATGAAACTCGGGGAGATCTCGCCGAATTGCACCGGCGCATCGATCTCGACGCGGGGAACCGTGTCCCGGCCCGACGCGTATTCCCTCGCGGCCCGGTCAAACCCCTCGCGGAAAGCAGGGAGATTCACTGCGGGAAGGGCGATGCCGGCCGCCTGCATGTGCCCCCCATACCGGGTCAGGAGTTGCGAAAGCCCGGATAGGGCGTCGACCAGGGGAAACCCGTCCGTACTGCGAAGGGACCCCCTCGCCTCTTCCCCCTCGATCTGGAGGAGAACCGTGGGGCGGTGGTACCGCTGGGCAATCTTGGATGCGACGATGCCCAGGACACCCGGATGCCAGCCGGAGTCGGCAAGGACGATCGCGGAGAGGGACGAGAGCGCGGGGCCCGACTCCACTGCGGCGCTCGCTTCGCGCATGATCCTTCCCTCCTCGCGTTGCCTCCGGGCATTGTCCGCGTGAAGCTCCGCGGCCATCCGGAGGGCCCGGTCGAAACTGTCCGTCACGAGAAGCGCCGAACCACGCATGGCATTCCCCACTCGTCCCGCCGCATTGAGGCGGGGGCCGACGCGGAAAGCGAGGTCGATCTCGTTCACGCTGTCCTGGGGTATCCCGGAGACCGAAAGGAGCGCTCGAATCCCGGGCCTTGCGCGATGCCGGATCTCCTCGAGTCCGGCCTTCACGAACAGGCGGTTGTCGCCCCGCAGGGGGACCATGTCCGCCACGGTGCCGAGAGCCACGAGATCGAGATATTCCCGCAGGACGGGTTCGTCCCCCGGGGAAAACGCCCCCTCTTCCCGCAGCAGGCGCCTGACCCCGCACATCAGGAGGAAGACAACGCCCACCCCTGCGAGATCCTTTTCGGGGTAAGGGCAGTCCCGCCGTTTCGGGTTGAGAACCGCGAATGCGGGAGGCAATGCCTCCCCGGGAACGTGGTGATCCGTCACGATGACGTCCATTCCCGCCGCTGTGGCTACCCTTACCGCCTCCCCGTCGGTGATGCCGCCATCCACGGTGACGACGAGTTTTACTCCGGCCTTGGCGGCAGCCTCCAGATGGTTCTTTTTCAGTCCGTATCCGTCCACGATCCGGTGATTCTGGTGGATTCGCACATCCACCCCCGGAAACAGATCGGACAGGAAGAGCAGCAGGCAGGCGGCACCCGTAGTGCCATCCGCATCGTAATCGGCGTACACCAGGATCGGCTCCCCCGTTCGCGCTGCCTCAACGAGCCGGCGGGAGGCCTTCTCGAGGTCCTTCATCGGGATGGGAGAGGAGAGATCGGCAAGTGTTCCGTTGAGAAAACTTTCCGCCTCGCGGGGAGCGGAGATCCCGCGGTTCACCAGGATCCGGGAAGCGGCATCCGACAGCCCGGACTTTTCCCGGATCTCCCGGACGAGCGATTCATCCGGCGCGCGGAGTGTCCACTGTCGTATGGCCTGTCCGGCCAACCCTCGAGATTACCTTTTCACCTGGACCATCTTCTCGCCCCGCCACCTCGCGACGATCGGACTGGCCACGAAGACGGAGGAATAGGTCCCGATGATGATGCCGATGGCGAGCGCCAGGGAGAAATCCTTCAGGACGACGCCGCCGAAAAGGAGGAGCGCGATGCACGCCATGAATGTGGTAAGGGAGGTGATTACGGTGCGGCTCAGCACCTCGTTCACACTGAGGTTGATCGTCTCGGAGAAGGTGCTTCTTTTTCGCAGGCGGATATTCTCCCGGATCCGGTCGAAGATGACGACGGTATCGGTGAGGGAATACCCTCCGATCGTGAGTAGGGCGGTGATGAAGAGGAGGTCCATTTCCCGGTCGAGCAGGTAGAAGATCGCCACGAGCATGATGACGTCGTGAAACGTCGCCAGGGCCGCCGCCACCCCGAATTTGAACTCGAAACGCCAGGCGAGGTAGACGATGATAGCCAGTGCGGAGACCGCCAGGGCGAAGAGCGCGTCCGTCCGCAGCTTCTTCCCGATGGCCGGACCGATCTCGGCGACGCTCTCCACGGTCTGCGGGTTGGAGGGGAACCCCTGCCGGAGGAGGGTCTCGACCTTTTCTCCCACCATCTTCTCCCCGCCCCCCTTTGCGCTCACCTTGATGATGTATATATTCTCCCCGGGGACCGACTGAAGGCTCGCCTCGGGGAATCCCCCGGAGGTGAGGACCTTCCGGACCTGGTCCATCTGGACCTGCTGTTCGAACCGCACCTGCAGGGAGGTCCCCCCCGCAAGATCGATCCCCAGGTTCCCGCCTCCCGTAAAGATCTGGAAGACGGCGTACAGCCCGATCATCACGACCGCCCCGGAGAAGGCGAACGAGTATTTCTTGAGCCGCATGAAATCGATGTTGGTTCCCTTGATGATTTCCAACATAGCCGTCGTTTTCCCCTGTGCCCCGTTTTTCGGTCTGTCGACGCGGCCGGTCAGATGCTCAGCGCCTGCATCGGCCGCCTCGCATTGAGATAGTCGAACACGACCTTGGTGCAGACAAGAGCCGTGAAGAGGTTGATGGCCACCCCCATCGAGAGCGTCACGGCAAATCCCTTGATCGGGCCGGTCCCGAACTGGAAAAGAATCATCGCCGTGATGAGGGTGGTGACGTGGGAGTCCACAACGGTCCAGAAGGCCTTGTCGTACCCCGCATCGATCGAGGCCCGCACCGTCTTTTTCGACCGGAGCTCTTCCCTGATCCGCTCGAAAATGAGGACGTTGGAGTCGACCGCCATGCCGATCGCGAGGATGATCCCCGCGATTCCGGGGAGGGTGAGCGTCGCCTGCAGGAGGGACATCCCCGCCAGAAGGAACAGGATATTGAAGATCAGGGCAATGTCGGCAACGAGACCCGCGAAACGGTAGTAGACCACCATGAAGCCGACGACGAGGATCGCCCCGATGATCGCGGCCCGGATCCCCTTCTCGATGGAGTCGCGCCCGAGGGACGGCCCCACGGACACATTCTGGATGATCTTCACCGGGGCGGGAAGCGATCCCGCTCGCAGGACGATGGCGAGGTCCGAGGCCTCTTCCGCGGTGAAGGAACCGGTGATCTGGGCATCCCCCCCCGAGATTCTCTCCTGGATCACGGGCGCCGAGTAGACGGTGTCATCCAGCACGATTGCCAGCCGCCGCTTCACATTCTCCGCGGTCACCCGGTCGAATATCCGGGCACCCCGGTTGTCGAAGGAAAGGCCGACGTACGCCCCCCCCCGCTGCGACTGGAAATTGACCCGGGCGGTCTTGATCGTATCCCCTGTGAGAACCGCGCGCGCTTTTACGACGATGGGGGTTTTGGAAAGGCGCCCGGTCTGGGGGTCGACGTTCTTCACGTAAAGGAGCTGGTCGCCCTCGGGAAGATTCCCTTTGAGCGCCTCTTCCACGCTCGCTCCCTCGTCCACGAGTTTGAACTCCAGCAGGGCGGTCTTTCCGACCAGTTCGATGGCGCGCCGCTGATCCTTTACGCCCGGGAGCTGGACGACGATGCGATCCTCCCCCTCCGCGATGATCTGCGGTTCGCGAACGCCGAACTGGTCGATCCGGTTCCGGATCGTCTCCACCCCCTGGGTCACGGCGTTCGCACGAATCGCCTGAACCTCGCTGGGCGGCATCCTCCCCTTGATCGTGGCCCCCGATGAGGTCACCGACCCGAGGGTGTAGTCGATCGTTCCCGCCTCCTCCTTGAGCACCCTCATGGCCCGGTCCGCGAAATCCCCCGGGGGGAGAGTGAGCGAGAAGCCGTCGATCCCGTCCTTCGCCAGGGAGAACACGGGAATCCCCTTTTCCCGCATGATCGCGCGGGCGTCATCGGCGTACCGCATGGTGGTGTTTTCGATCGCCTTGTCGATCTCCACGGCAAGGCGCAGGAACACCCCTCCCTGGAGGTCCAGCCCCAGGTGAATCTTCGGGCTCTTCTCCGTCCAGGCGACTGGCAGAATGTCGGTCAGGCTCGGCAGGACGAGAACGATCGATGTCGCCGTCAGGACGGCGATCAGTGTGGCTCTTCCCCAGATGCTCTTCCACATGGGTTTCCCCGTGCTCCTTTCGCTGCCTTCTTCCCTACCTTCTCTATCCGGTCTTCGCTTCGGGGGCCGCCGCCTCCTGGCCTGACCCTCCGATGGCGCTGCGCGTCACCTTGACCCGGACCTTGTCCGCGATCTCGAGAGTTACCGTCGTGTCCGTCAACCCCGTGACCGCCCCGTGCAGGCCGCCGGAGGTAACCACCCGGTCCCCCATCTTGAGGTTCTTGATGAACTCCTGGTGTCTCTTCGCCGTCTTCTGCTGAGGGCGAATGAGGATGAAGTAGAAGACCACGAACATCAGAAGAAGTGGGATGATGCCCGTGAGTCCGCTTCCCGCTCCTTCGCCTTTCGCGCCCATGGCATAGGCGAGCCCGGTAAAGTACATAGCTGATTACCCTCCCGAAATTGCTTATTCCCCTCCTGAACCGGGTGATTCTTGCACAAAATCCGCTAAATATCCAATAGAAATTGCCTCGCGGATCCGTTCCATCCATTGCCGGTAGAAGTGCAGATTGTGCACCGTCAGGGCCATGGAGGAGAGAATCTCCTTCTGGAGATACAGATGCCTGAGGTAGGCGCGGGAGAAGGTCAGGCAGGTGGGGCAGTCGCATTTCTCGTCCGGCGGCCGGGGATCGTCGGCGTAACGCGCCTGCTTGATCGACACCGGCCCCGCCGAGGTGAAAAGCATTCCGGTCCGGGCGTTCCTCGTGGGCAGAACGCAGTCGAAGATGTCCACCCCGCGAGAGACGGCAAACAGGATGTCCTCCGGCGTTCCGACCCCCATCAGGTATCTCGGCTTTCCCGCGGGGAGAAGGGGGGCGGTGAATTCCACCGTCTCCCGCAGGAGTTGCTTTCCTTCCCCGACGCTCACCCCGCCGATGGCGAACCCGGGAAACGGCAGGGCGCAGATCTCCTCGACGCTCCGCTTCCGAAATTCGGGAACCATCCCCCCCTGGATGATGCCGAACAGACCTCCCTCCTCTCTCCGGGATACGGCGAGGCTTCGGCGGGCCCACACGGCGGTTCGTCTTACGGCCTCCTCCACCTCCCTACGGCCAGCGGGGTACTCGACACACTCGTCGAGGACCATCCGGATATCGGAGCCAAGCGCTTCCTGGATTTCCACGGCGAGCTCCGGCGAGAGGACGTGCCGCGACCCGTCGATATGGGAACGGAACGTCACCTCGTCGTCGGACACCGACCGGAGGGAACTCAGGGAGAATACCTGGTACCCCCCGCTGTCGGTCAGGACCGGGCGGTTCCACCCCATGAACCGGTGCAACCCCCCGAGACGGTGAATCCGCTCATGTCCGGGACGCAGGTACAGGTGGTAGGTATTGGCCAGGACGCACTGATACCCCATCGCTTCCAGCTGGGTCGGCCATACTCCCTTGACGGTCCCCGCCGTCCCGACGGGCAGAAACGCCGGGGTCCGGACCTCTCCCCGCTCCGTTGTGATCGTCCCTGCGCGGGCGCGGGAGCCCGTGTCGCGGGCCGTCACCGTAAAGGAAATCGCCAATCGTGCCTCCGTGCGTAAACCAGGGACGGTCCTGTCATCCCCTATGCGCTTCTCAACCTCCGTCGTGAACCGCGTCCCTCTTGTGATTCCGCCAAGTCTGTCCCCAGGACGCAACGAAAACCAGGGACGGTCCTGTCATCCTCTATGCGCTTTTCAATCTTCGCCGTGAACCGCGTCCCTCTTGTGATTCCGCCAAGTCCGTCCCCAGGACCGTCCCTAATATAAAAACATGGCGTCGCCGTAACTGAAGAACCGGTACTCTTGCTCCACCGCAACCCGGTACGCCTCGCGAATCGTTTCCACGCCGGCGAAGGCCATGACCAGAGCAAGCAGGCTCGACCGGGGCAGGTGAAAATTGGTGATCAGGGCATCGACGGCCCGGAACCGGTACCCCGGGTATATGTAATGTCGGGTCATCCCTTCCGCGGGTTCCACCCTCCCGTCCTCGCGCGCGCGCGTTTCCAGGACCCGGACGCTTGTCGTACCCACCGCGATGACCCTGCCTCCCCTGTCCCGGGTTGCGTTCACCGCGGCCGCCGTATCGGGGGAAAGCCGGTAGGGTTCGGCATGAATCCGGTACGATTCCACCTCCTTCGACCGGATCGGAGAAAACGTGCCGTACCCTACCGACAGGGTCACCGGGGCGACATCGGCCCCCCGGCCCCGTACCTCCCCGAGCATTTCCACGTCGAAGTGAAGCCCCGCCGTAGGAGCGGCAACCGACCCCGGGCACGCGGCGAACACCGTCTGGTACCGCTCCGCATCGACCGACGCCGCAGGATCACCCACCGACCGGCGGATGTAGGGAGGTAGGGGAACTTCCCCCACGCGTTCGAGGGCCATGGGAACGGGGACATCCGCGGCAAGCCTGACCAGCCACTGTCCGTCCTCCCTTCGCAGGAGGGTAACGCGGAGCCCCGCCCCTACTCCGAACTCCATTCCTTCCCGCAGCCTTCGGGAGGGGCGCGCCAGGGCCTCCCACGTTTCCCCTTCCTCCTCCCCGCCGTCCCGCCTGGCCAGCAGGAAGATTTCCACGGACGCCCCGGTATCCTTGTGTGCGCGAAGGCGCCCCCGGATGACCTTCGTGTCGTTCACAACGAGGAGATCCCCGCGGCGGAGGAATCCGGGCAGGTCCGAAAAGCGGTGGTGGGTGATCCCGCCCGTTGCCCGGCATACGGCCATCAGGCGGGCGTCCCGTCGCCGGGGAGCGGGCGTCTGGGCGATCCGGTTTTCCGGGAGCGGGTACGAAAGCCGTTCGGTCTTCAGGGCGCCCCCCCCGAATTCATGGCGAATGGTACGTTAGCCCCGGGAAGAGATGCGACACGGGTGAGCAGATAGTACCGGGCAAGAATCTCCCGGTATCGCGCCCCCCTCTTCGCCATGCCGTTGGCCCCCCACTGGCACATGCCGACTCCGTGGCCGTACCCGTGCCCCGAGAATTTCCAGCCGTCGCCCGACGGAGTGATTTCCATGCACAGGCTCTTCACCCGGGCGTACCCCGCCGCTCTCCGGAACGACGACGCCTTCACCTCGCGGGCAGTCCCGGCGGACGCGAGACGCACATGGCGAGCCCGCCCCGTGGTCGTTCGCGTCGCGATTTCGATCCTGAGGCCGCCACCTGCACCCAATCCGAGATCGAGAGCGACCCGCGTCCCCTCTGCCCGACTCATGCGGTACTCCCACCGCCACGCCGGGCTCTCCCGGCAGTCCTCGCACCACACGGATCGCAAGTAAGGAAAATCCGTCCCCCATGCCGCAGCCGCGTTCTCCGTCCTTCCCCCGCAGGTCGAGTGATACACCGCGCGGGCCAGCCCGTCGCGGTAATAGAGGACCTCCCCCCGGGTTGCCTCCGCCGCCTTGCGAAATTTTTCGGCGATGCTTTCGACTCCCTCGAACACTTGGTCATCGACGCCTGCCACGAGGTCATATTCCGGGTCGCGGGGGGCGGCGATGGCCAAAAGGGTGTACGTGCGCACCGCGACGGCCAGGGCGGAAAGCGCCTCCGGATGAAAGGAGGGGGCGGCTTCGCGCGACAGAACGGCTGCGACGTACTCCTCCAGCGGCACGACCGCCACCACCCGGATCCCGCCGTTTTGGGCCGAAATGCGGATCCTGCCGGGGAGACGCCGCCCCGAAAGCGACAAGCCGCCGGGCGCCCACACGTCGATCGGGGATTCAAACAGCGTCGACTCGCCCCACCCGATCCTGTCCCCGCTCGCTCGGACTCTCACCTCTCCATTCTCCATCGCGATCAGGCTTCCGCCTGCGTTCCAGGCACGCATCGAATCGCCCCGGAGCAGAAGAGCGGCGGGATTTTCCTCCATTCTGACGCGCACGGGACGGGTCACCGCCAACTCAGGGAGGGAGACGGGAGGCGGAGCCGGAGGGGAGATCCCTGGGCCCGGCGCAGCGGGGGGAACAGCCGGGGGAAGAGGCGCGGGCGGAAGTTCGCCGCGCCGGGGCGGGCCGGGAGCGGCGCACGCACCCAGAAGGATGGCCCCGGCGGCGAAAACGAGAAGGAGCGCGGCGCGCCCCGCGCCCCGCTTTCCGGCAAACGGTTTGCTGTCCAAGATGGGCCTTACACCCCGCCCTCCTCTTTCTTCTGGGTACTTCCGGGTGCGGCCTCCCTCTTGGCAGCATCTGCCAACCTCAGGAACGGCGTGAACAGGTCGATCGGGATAGGGAAGAGGGTCGTGGAATTATGCTCCGTCGCCACTTCCCGCAGCGTCTGGAGGTACCGCAGCTGAAGCGCGATCGGGTGCTCGCTCATGATCTCGGCTGCATCGGTCATTTTCTGCGCCGCCTGGAACTCCCCCTCCGCGCCGATGACCTTCGCGCGCCTCTCCCTCTCCGCCTCCGCCTGCTTCGCCATGGCGCGCTGCATCTCCTGCGGCAGGTCGATGTGCTTGATCTCCACCTTCGCCACCTTGATCCCCCAGGGGTCCGTGTCCTTGTCGAGAATCTCCTGGATGTGCGCATTGATCTTCTCTCGTTCGGAAAGAAGGTCGTCGAGCTCGGCCTGCCCGCAGACGGACCGAAGGGTCGTCTGAGCCAGCTGGGAAGTGGCGTACAGGTAGTTCTCCACGGTGATGATCGCCCGGTTGGGGTCCAGAACGCGGAAATAGAGGACGGCGTTCACCTTGACGGACACGTTGTCCCGGGTGATCACATCCTGCGAGGGGACGTCCATCGCTACCACGCGCAGGTCGACCCGGACCATCTTGTCGATTAACGGGATGAGGAGGATCAGTCCGGGTCCCTTGGCGCCGATGACACGTCCCAGTCGAAAAATCACGCCTCGTTCGTACTCGTTCAATATCTTGATGGCGCTGTACAGGAACATGACGGCGATGATCAGGATAGCAACAGAGGGGAACATTACGCGCTACCTCCTATGGGTGTTCCGCAGGACTCTAGCGGGGCATTTCCTGCGGCTTTACGACCAGCGTCATTTCCTTTCGCTTCACTACCGTCACCTTGTCGCCTTTCCTAAGGGGGAGGAGGCATTCCGCGTCCCACAATTCCCCGACGACGAAGACCTTCCCCTTTCCCGTAAAGTCCGCCACCGCCACCCCGGTCTCCCCGATCATCCCCTCCGACCCCGTCGCGGGCTGACGAAGCTGGCTGCGTACCGCAAGGGTGACGACGGTCCCGAAAAACACGGCGGTGAGCCCGACCATGGTGAGGATGACCCCCCAGGAGATCCGCAGATACGGATCCGCGGAGGACCGGAAAAGCATGATGCTCCCGAGGGCCAGGGAGATGATCCCCCCGAGGGTCAGGGCCCCGTGGGAGGCGATCTTGATCTCCAGAATGAAGAGGATCATCGCCAGCGCGATGAGAAGAAACCCCGCATAATTGGCCGAGAGCGTCTGCAGGGAATAGAACCCCAGGATCAGGGAGATCCCTCCCACCACGCCCGGGAAGACCGCCCCGGGGTTGGAGAGCTCGAAGAAGATTCCGTAGATGCCGATCATCATCAGGATATACGCGATGGTCGGGTCCGCCAGCGCCGAAAGCACCCGGTGTCGAAACCCCATCGGAATGAGCGTTATCTCGGCACCCTTCGTCCGCAGGGTGACCTTTTCCCCGCCCTTCTCGATTACGCGCCCGTCGATGGCCGACAAGAGGTCTTTCAGGGACGGGGCGACGAGATCGATCACACGCTGCTTCTTGGCATCCGTTTCCGTCAGGGAAGCGCTCTCGCGGACCGCCTTCTCGGCCCACTCCCCGTTGCGCCCCTTCTTCTCCGCGAGGGACCGGGCATACGCGGCAGCGTCGTTCTCCACTTTCCTCGCCATCGTGTTGTCCATCCCCCCGCCGCCGATGCCGACGGGGTGCGCCGCCCCGATGTTGGTGCCGGGAGCCATGGCGGCGATATCCGCCGCAAGGGTGACCAGTACCCCCGCGGAGGCGGCCCGGGATCCGGGGGGGGAAACATACACCGCAACCGGGACGGGGGTCCGGATGATCTCCTGGACCATCTGCCGCATGGAGGTGTCGAGGCCTCCGGGGGTGTCCAGCTCGATGACGAGCAGCGTCGCCTTCTCCTCCTCCGCGCGCTCGATGGCGGAGGAGAGGAAATCGGCGGTGACGGGGTTGATGGACGTGGCGATTGTCGCGACCATCACGGGGCCTGGGACGGCAGCCAAGGACCCGCCGATGCCCCACGCCGCGGCAAGCCACAGGAAAACCGCGAGCGGCCCCCACCGACGCCCCCACCCGCAGACAGACGCGGCGATGCCCCGGAGAGAGTACGGTGTATGGACAGGCGGCTTCACGTTCCCCTCACACGCAACAGGGCAAATTTGAGGTATTCCGTTTCGGGCACCCCGAGAAGGACCGGGTGGTCGGGGGACTGCCCCCCTTTGGCGATGACGTGAACATCCGCACGGGCGTCGGCGGCCGCGTCCCGGAGCGCCTCATACCATTTGGCCATATCGACCAGTTGCGTGCAAGAAG
>DATHRT010000153.1:0-3180 GCA_035464915.1 Candidatus Limnocylindria bacterium | reverse complement strand
GCGCGACGGGTCGGCTGCCCTCGACATGTGTTACCTCGCCTGCGGGAGGTTCGACGGGTTCTGGGAGTTGAAGCTTTCGCCCTGGGACACGGCCGCCGGGCTTCTCATCCTCCGGGAGGCGGGAGGGGTGGCGACGCGGCTTGACGGCTCCCCGTACGATATCCACCAGCCCGACCTTCTCGCTTCGAACGGCCACATCCATCAGCAGATGATGGCGGTGGTCCGCCGGGTACTGGAGAAGGGCGACACGTGAACAAAAGGGGGTGCCTCCCGGCGGGACCGTCCCGCGGAAGCACCCCCCCTCGGGTGGAGTTTCCCGGATAGGGGCCTACTTCTTCACTCCCTCCAGCAGTTTCACGGAGAACTTTTCATGCTGAAGCGGATGGACATCCGGGAATTTCGCAAAGAGCCACCCCTTGAACACCTGCTTCCCCTTCTCCTGGATCTCGACGTTGCAGGCCGGATTCGACAGATCGTTGGAGGCGGAGGTAATCTGGTCGGCCGTCATCGAAAAGTGGGGGAGGAAGGCGCCTGTCTTCACGACCAGGTCGGTATCCGGGATCGGGAACTCGGAGTTCAGGGGGATGGTGAACTCTTTCCTGGTCTTTGCCTCCTTGAACTCCACCTCGATCTTCACGGCCTTCCACGCTGTTTTGACTTCCTCGGGGACGACGACTGTCTTTTCCGGTCCTCCGCCCATCGGTCCTGGCGGCGCTCCCGGCTGTCCGGGGACTCCTCCCTGCATCGGCGAGGGAGCCGGCGGCTGCTCTTTCTTCTGGCAGGAGGCTCCCGAGAGGGAAATCACCAGGAGCGCTGCGAACATCAGGGACATTCTCTTCATTGTTCCTCGTACCTCCTCTTTTCTCGTGTCCCGACGGGGGACGGGTGTTGGTTCCTTCAGAAAATCATGGCGGAGAGGGAGGGATTCGAACCCTCGAGGCGGGGTTTAGCCACCTACGCGATTTCCAGTCGCGTTCCTTCGGCCAGCTCGGACACCTCTCCGTAAATCCTGGTTCTCTTCCATTGATGGCGGGGGACACTCCTGAGACGAGAAAACGATAACAGCCAGGAATGTCCCCCATGTGGCGGAAATCGATGGCGGAGAGGGAGGGATTCGAACCCTCGGTACGGTTTTACCCGTACAACCGCTTAGCAGGCGGTTGCCTTCAGCCGACTCGGCCACCTCTCCTAACCAACGGGGACATTCCCAGGGGGGACATTCCTGGTTCTTATCTTTTCCCGCCTCAGGAGTGTCCCCCCAGCGTTGGGGAGTGTCCCCGCCCATTCTGGCGGAGGGAGTAGGATTTGAACCCACGGAAGCTCGCGCTTCAGCGGTTTTCAAGACCGCCGCCTTAAGCCACTCGGCCATCCCTCCGTAATCTTACTTTTATAGCAAGCCCATCCCGCGAGCGCCACCAAAAACGGGCCGCAAATTGGAAAACCCCGGGGGGTATGGTACAAGGAGGAAAGCCGGCTAGGGAAACCCCGTACGGAAAGGATCTTCCCCCATGAAATTCGTCGATCTGCAGAGCCAGTTCGCGGCCTACGAGGCCGAGATCCGCAGGGAGATCGAGGAGGTCCTGCGGGGCGCCCAGTTCATCATGGGGCCCAAGGGGAGCGAACTGGAGGGGAAACTCGCAGCCTACGTCGGGGCGGCGCACGCGATCGGCTGCTCCTCCGGGACCGACGCTTTGCTTCTGACCCTCATGGCTTACGGGGTCGGGGCGGGGGACGAGATCGTGACCACCCCCTTCAGTTTCGTCGCCACGGCCGAGGCGGTCTCCCTCGTCGGCGCCACGCCGGTGTTCGTGGACATCGATCCGAAAACGTACAACATCGACGCGGCCAGGATCGAGGACGCGGTCACGAAAAATACCCGCGGGATCATTGCGGTCAGCCTTTACGGGCAGTGCCCGGAAATGGAGACTATCCTTTCGGTCGGCGGGGAATACGGCCAGTTCGTCATCGAGGACGGCGCCCAGTCGTTCGGAGCGGAGCGGAACGGCCGCCGCTCATGCGGCTGGCCGCACGTGGGGACGACCTCCTTCTTTCCCTCCAAGCCGCTCGGCTGTTACGGGGACGGCGGGATGGTGTTCACGTCCGACGACAAGGTGGCCGATCGCGTCCGGGGATTGCGCAACCACGGACAATGGGAGCGTTACCAGCACCGGACCATCGGGATCAACGGCCGGCTCGACGACCTGCAGGCGGCGATCCTGCTCGGAAAGTTCCCCCGCTTTCCCGACGAGGTGAGCGTCCGCAATTACATGGGCCAGCGCTATTCCGACCGGCTGGGCGACGTCGTCGGCGTGCCCGCCGTGAGCCCCGGGAATACCCATGTCTTCGCGCAATACACCATCCGCACGCCGAGGAGGGATGACCTCCTCGCCCACCTGCGCGAAAACGGGATTCCGACGGCGGTTCATTACCCGATTCCCATCCATTTGCAGGAGGCGTTCCGGGGACTGGGGTACGGGAAGGGGGATTTTTCGGAAAGCGAGGCGGCAGCGCGCGAGGTGGTTTCGCTTCCCATGTCCGCCTTTCTCTCCGAGGCGGACCAGGACGAGGTGATCCGGCAGGTAAGAAGGTTCTTCGGGAAATAGAATCTCCATCTGATATTCTTCAGTCGTGCATTCCTTTCCGTGGAGCAGAACCGGCGCGCTCCTCGTCCGGGCCGTCAACTGGCTGGGCGATGCGGTACTGACGACGCCCGCCCTCGGGGCGCTGCGTCTGGCATGCCCGCAGGCCCGGATTACGGTCGCCGCCAAGCCCCTCGTCGCGGAACTCCTGCGGCACCACCCGGACATCGACGAAATCGAGGTGTACGACAAGGACGACCGACACGCCGGGGCTTTCGGCATGCTCCGGAAGGCGGGGGAGCTGCGAAGGAAAGGATACGACGCCGCCCTCCTGCTTCAGAACGCAATTGACGCCGCGCTTCTCGCCTTCCTGGCCGGCATACCGGAAAGGATGGGGTATGCGACGGACGGGAGGCGTCTCCTGCTTTCCCGGCCCGTCCCGGTGACGGATGAGGTGCTTTCCCTGCATCACGCGGAATATTACCTCCGGCTCCTCGCGGAACTCGGCGTTCCCCCCGCTCCTTCCCCGCGGATGTTGCTTCGGGTGACGGAGGAGGAGATGGCGGCGATGCGGTCGCGGCTCGCCGCGCTGGGCGTGCCG
>DATHRT010000152.1:0-10124 GCA_035464915.1 Candidatus Limnocylindria bacterium | reverse complement strand
CGTCACTTCCTCCTGCCACTGGGCCAGCCCGAACGACTTCAGCAGGCCGATGGCGGCAACGTCCTCGGGGAGGAATTCCCGTGGCGGAGTCCGGAGGAGGCGGAACTCCACCGGCCAGGCACGCAGCGCCGCCATTGCCGCATTCACGCCCTCGCAGTACGCCTGTACAATTTCCTTCGTCTTCTCCGGCAGGGAGGCGAAAATGCCGGGAGCGCGGGCCGCAAAACCCAGATGCCGGAAGAGCCGGTCGGCGGGAAACGCTTTATCGCCGTAGATCTCCGACAGTTCTCCCCGGGCCAGCCTCCTTTCCATGTCCATCTGGAAGAGACGGTCCTGGGCGTGCACGAATCCCTGCGCGAAATAGAGGTCGTGGTCGTTCGACGCCGTGATATGAGGAATGCCGTACGTGTCCCGCACGATTTCGACGGGGGCCGACAGGCCGGCGACGGCAAGCTCGCCTTCCCGCTGCGGTACGCTCGATTGGAAGAAGGAGGAACAGGAGGCAAGAAAGAGGAATGCCGCCGCGAGAAGGCGCAAGGCCATGCTGCGGGAACCCCCGGGGGAAAGGTGCCCCCCCCTCATCGCTTCACGAACACCCGGGCCTTTATGTTTCCCAGAACCTTCTCGAAGACCTCTCCCGTGTAGGTGCGGACATGCCGACGCATCTGGATGAGGTACCGCTCGATCTCCCCCCATTCCCGGACGATGATCCGCATCTGGTCCCGGTACGCCTCGTCGTATTCGGCCCGCATTTTTTCCTGGAGAGCATCCCGCTTTCTCCGGTCGTCGGGGAAAACCTTCCGGGGAAGAAATTCGTAGATCGGCTCGAAAATACGAACGTCGGTGTCATCAAGGTGGAACAATTCGATGTTGTCGATCGTGATCACCTTTTTTTCCGGAGTCGCCATGTAGTGGCCATAGCGCAGGGCGGTCCCGAGACAGTCCCCCAGGGCATCCTGTCTCGCTGTCCCGTTCACCCACCAGGTCCATTCCCGGAGGACTCGGGAGGCGGTTACCCCTTCGTCCAGGTAGATGTTCACCCCTTCCTCCTTCGGCTTCAGGAGAATCTCCTCGCCCTGGGGGGTCATGTGGTGCACGACGGGGAGGACGGGCAGGCCTACCAGCCCCGGCAAGCCGCTGTGTATGTACTCGCCCAGGCAGCCGAATCGCGAAAGGTATAGGGAATACTCCTTCCCCTTGGTGTCGCGCAAGGTGAAAAGCGTATCCTTGTGCACCTTCTCCACGAGCTCGACGTCGGTCACCTCGAAGTCACGGGGGCCATCCCCCATCATCCGGGAAAGAAGCTGCAGGATCGCCTTCTTCAGTCCCGTGGATTTCAGCTTGGAAGAAAAGATCTTCACGCGGGCACTGTCCGGCATCAGGCGGATCGCGCCCCGGACCCAGTTGACATACGAGTGGGAGATGCTTATCGGAAGCATGTCCGTGCAGGACGGGTCGAGAAGCTCGTCGATCTTCACCTCCCACAAGGGAATGTGCATGGTGAGAAACTCCTGGGGATTTTCCACCCCGAGGACCTTGAGGATCCTCTCCCTGTCCTTGGTCTTCCTCTGGGAAGCGGGAATCTGATAAAACCGGTTGAGGGCCCGTTCGTACTTCGCAAGGTCGGCCTGGACGGCAGAACGCATCGGAAGCCCCTCCCGTCAAGCGTGGAGTACGGTAGAATGGTTTGGACGACTCGAATATAGTAACACGCTGCCGGGGAATACCATTCCTCCTTTCCCGGCATTTCGCGGAATTCCCCGTCCGTTTTCGTGCGGACGGTACCCTTACGGGAGGTGCCATGCCGAATAATTCCCCGGAGAACTTAGAAAAAATAGTGGAGCAGTGCATCCTTATGGAGATCCAGGCGATGAGGCTTTACACCACACTGGCCAACCGCGTCACGGATGAGGAAACGAGCGGGATGCTGCGGCACCTCGCCGAGATGGAGGAATCGCATGTAACCCGTCTCGTGGAGATTTTCTCGGGGGCGATGGAGAACGCCGATAAGGCTCTATCCCGGGTGGACATCGTCAAGGCCTTCCAGTCGGAAGCATGGAGGTTGCACAAGGCCCGCCTGACGGGGGCAGGCCTCACCGAAACGTCGCCTCTTGACGACTACCTGACCTTCGCGATCGTCGGCGAGTCGCACGCCCGCTCCCACTACGATCGCCTTTCTGCCGAAGCCGGTGACGCAAAGGCCAAGGAGATCTTCCGGATACTTTCCCGGGAGGAGGCCGATCACGAGACGCATCTGAAAAAGATCCAGACGTCGCTACGGGAAAGTCGCTGACGGGTCGCTCCTCCCGTGCCCCTTTCGGGACAGGGTCAACAGCACGTCAGCCAGGGGGGCGTGGCCGCCGAACAGCACGAGCTTGTCCCCGCCGTTTAACAGGTCCCCCCTCCCCGGCTGGATGATCGCCCGGTCCCCCCGCAGGATGGCCAGGAGGAGGATTCCGGTTTCGTTTCCCACGGGGAGGTCCCCCACCGTCCTTCCCTCCCATTCCGAGGATGGCGCCACGTAGAAGATCTCGATCACTTTCCGGCGGAGGAACTCCTCGAATCCGGCCAGGACCTCTTCGCTGCGCACCGGTTCCCGTTCACGGAGGATACGGTACGTTCCGTCCCGGATAATCTCCTCCTGCTGGCGGATCACATGGTCGGGGACGTGGTACTCGGCCAGAACGCGTGAGAAGATCTCCACGGACGTTTCAAACTCCTCCGGAATCACCGCGTTCGCC
The DNA here is from genome assembly GCA_035464915.1 of Candidatus Limnocylindria bacterium. Classification (GTDB taxonomy): domain Bacteria; phylum Desulfobacterota; class Deferrimicrobia; order Deferrimicrobiales; family Deferrimicrobiaceae; genus CSP1-8. Next base: position 7,383 of record DATHRT010000152.1, on the reverse strand, counting down.
CCGAGCCCGATCAGGTCGTCCACGTCCGTCACGTAGCGCGTCCGGACGAGGATGAACAAATTCGGGTTGCTCCTCCTCGCGATCGCAACCGCCCGCCTCGTGGCCATCGGGTCCGAGATGGCAAGCACCAGGATCCGGGCGCGCCCGACTCCTACCCTCTCAAGGATTTCCGGCCGGTTGACGTCCCCGTAGAATATCTGCTCCCCCGCCGCCCGGCCTTCCTGAACCTGGGCGTCGTTGAGGTCGACGACGACGTACGGAACGCGCGTGGTCCGGAGGACCCGGGCAAGATTCTTCCCGTTCATCCCGAAACCGGCGATGATCACGTGGTTCTCCATCCCGTGCCTCCGCACTCCCACCCCCTTCTCCGGCTCCGGAAGGGAGGCAGTCCCCGTCACCCACCGCTCCCACCGGCTCGCGATCCCCGGGCCGGCGTCCATAACAAACGGGGTGGCCACCATGGTCAGAATGGCGATGGCGAGCAGAACCTGATACTGGATCGGCCCGATGAGCCCGATGCGGTATCCCTCGGACATGAGCAAAAACGAAAACTCGCCGATCTGCATGAGGGTGACGGAGACGATCACCGCCAGACGCCAGGGGTGCTCCAGCGCCCGGATCGCCGCCCCGGCGGAAACCGTCTTTACGAGGACCACCGCCGCCATCACCGGCAGGATGAGGAGGAGATTCCGCGCAAGAAACGGCAGATCGAGGAGCATCCCCACGGAGATGAAGAAGATCCCCGTGAAGACGTCCCGGAACGGCATGACCTGCGCCGCGATCTCGTGAACGTAGTCCGACTCGGAGATGACAAGCCCCGCCAGGAAGGCCCCCAGCCCCAGGGAAAGCCCCCACCGGTGGGCAAGAAAAGCGGTCCCCGTGACCACCATCATCACCGTGAGGGCCAGGATCTCCCGGCTGTTTAGCCGGATGACCTCCTTCAGGAGTCGGGGGACGAGGAACCGGGTCAGGACGAGCAGCGCCGCAACACCTGCCCCCGCCTTGGCCAGGGTAAGCAGTACCTCCCCGGACTTCGCCGTCTCCCACTGCCGCAGCGAGGGGAGGAGAAGCATCATCGCGATGACCGCCAGGTCCTGAAAAATCAGGATTCCGGTGGCGATCCTCCCATGACTCGTGTCGATCTCCATCCGGTCGGCCAGCACCTTCAGGACGATGGCCGTGCTCGAGAGGGAGACGACGAACCCGATGAACAGTCCTTCCGGAACGGGAAGTCCCCAGAGGGTGAGGACCAGCAGCGTGAAAAGGATCGTTGCCGAGACTTGCGCCCCCCCGACCCACAGCACCTCCCGCCGCATCCTTCCCAGGCCCGAAAGGGAGATGTCGAGCCCCACGGTGAACAGGAGGAGCACCACCCCGATCTCCGCCAGGGCCTCGACCACGGCCGTTTCCGAGACCAATCCCGCCCCGGTGGGACCCAGGATCGCCCCGGCCACGAGGAAGGCCGCCACCACGGACAGCCGGAGCTTGCCGAATACGAGGGCAACGACCGTGGCGATGGCGAGGACCACGGCCAGGTCGCGGAGTACAGCGGAAAGTTCCAAGGGGCCTCCGATCCTTCCGGTTTTTCCCTAAAGTCCCGCCCGGTGGCTGCCGATAGAGCCGGTAGAGAACAATGGTGCGCAATGGTTGCCTCTTCTCCCCGGAGAGGCTTGCTCGCCCGCTACCCCCGCCTCTGGCTCCGCGGGCGACATGTGACCCCCCGGGACTCCTGCCTATGCCCCGGGGGGTTTTTTTCTGCCCGATCCCGGCCTTTATTACAGGATACCGCGTGCGCGAAGGGAGGACAGGTCCCTGCCCGTCATCCCGAGCAGCTTGGCATAGACCTCTTCGTTGTCGGCTCCCGGGGGTCGGCAGACGGAACGGATCCGGGGGGGGGTCCCGCTCATCTTCCACGGGGGGGCGGCAAGCAGGAGGTTCCCGTAGACCGGGTCGGCCACCCGGGAAAAACAGCCGCGATCCCACCAGTTGCTCTCGGAGAGCGTTTCGATAGGCCGGTTGACCCGCCCGGTTACCACGGCCGCCGCATGCCCGCTTTTCTTCGACGTGTATTCCTCGATCTCCCGGAGGATCTCGTCGGCCGTCCGTTGTCCCGACCACTCCTCCAATATCGCGTGAAGGGCTTTCTCGTTTTCGATTCTCGTTCTGTCGGGACCGGTGCAAAACCTCGGGTCCTTCACCAGCTCCGGCCGTCCGATGATGTGCATGAGCGATTCAAACGCCTCGTCGTTGTACGCGGCGATGAAGGTGTGGCCGTCCCGGCACCGGATGTAGGTGTAGGGGAAGACGGCCGGGTCGAACTTGCCGGTCCGCCGGCGCTCCCGGCCGGCCGTGTGCATCCAGGTGATGTTGTAGTCGACGAACTTCATCATCGCCTCGGCCCCCGCGACGTCGACCACCTGCCCCCTCCCCGTGGAGGTCCGATGCATAAGCGCCGCAAGCACGCCGAAGGCTCCCCACAGTCCCTGGGCGAACCAGCCGTGCCAGTTTCCGGTCTTGGTCGGGACCTGGAATTCCTCGCCCGGCCCGTTCTCTTCCGGGTCGCCCGTCACGTACGGGACGCCCGAGAGCGCCTGACACAGGAGATCGGAATCTTTCCCCTGCCGCCCCGCATCGGGACCGAAGGCTCCGTAGGTCGTCAGGGTAAGGTAGATGAGCGCCGGGTTCTTTCGGGAGAGGTCCTCGTACCCGAGCCCCAGGGAATCCATTCGGGCGGGCCCTTCCGTCTCCACCACCACGTCCGAAGCCTCAGCGAGCCGTCGGAAGATCCGAACCCCTTCTTCTTCGCCGAGGGAGAGCGTCACGAACTTCCGGTTTCGCGCTTCGGAGAGGAACGGAAGGCCCGTTCCGGAGATGGACACCCCTTCCGGCGCGTAGCTTCGGGCGGGATCTCCTTCCGGCGGCTCGACCTTGATCACCTCCGCGCCGAACTCGGCCAAGATCGATGCCGCCACCATCCCCCCGAAATGGCCGGGGGAAAGCTCCAGGACGCGCAACCCGGGGAGGGCCTCCGGCTTCCCGGCGGCGTGTTTCGGGTCGGCCGCCTCTTTCGCCCACTCCTCGAAGCCGCTCATTCCGCAGGCCCCTCGTTCTCCCCTCCGCCGGCCGGGCCACCTGCCTCCCCATGGGGCGGCCTCGCCCCCGGCGCGTCGGCCCACTTCCCGATGACCTTTTTCCGTTCGAGCTCCTCCCTCTCCGTCTTCGACAACCCGAGGAGGCCCCCGAACACCTCCTCGTTGTGGTACCCGACCGGCTTCGCGGTCCACTTGATCCGTCCGGGACTTTCGGAGAGCTTCGGGACGGGCCCGAACTCGTCGATCCGGCCGTACAGTGGATCGGTCAGTTCCCAAACCGTGCCCCGCGCACGCAGATGAGAGTTGTGGTACTGGTCCCGCCCGCCTTGTACGGGGGCGGCGGAGAACCCCGCCTCCTCACTGATGCGGACGATCTCGGCGCGTGTGCGGGGAGCGGCAAAAGAAGCCACGTCCTCCGGGGTCGCCGTCGACACCCCGAGAGTTTTGGCGATGCCGCCGCGCTCCGCGTCGTCCCTGGCGGAGATGGCAACGAATCCGTCCGCGCACCGGTAGATCCCCGACGGGGGAAACGTCACGTCCCGGTTCCCGGCACGCTCCCTGTCCCGTCCCGAGATGTCGGCGTACATCCACGTCCAATCGAGCGCACGGATCAGCGCCTCGCCTTGCGCAAGGTCGATCATCTGCCCCTCCCCCGTCCGGCGGCGGGCCGCAAGAGAGGCCAGGATGGCGATCGCGGAACAGAGCGAGCCGGTGAAATCTCCAATCCACAGCCCTACCCGGACCGGCGGGCGACCGGGGAAACCCGTGATCGCCGACATGCCCGAGACCGCCTGCGCGGTGGCGTCGTAGGAAGCACGTCCTTTGGCATAGGGCCCCCACTGGCCGAACCCCGAATTCGCGGCGTACACCAGGCCGGGGTTTTTCTCCTTGAGCTGCCGGTATCCGATCCCCCACCGGTCCATCGTCCCGGCGCGCAGATTCTCCACCACGACGTCCGATTTCTCCGCGATTCGGGTGAACAGGTCCCTCCCCTCGGGGAGCCGGACGTCTACGCCTACGTGGAGCTTATTCCGGTTCTGTGGAAGGAATGCCGGGGAGACGTCTTGCCAGTAGAACCCCTCGGGGGCGACGTACCGCATGAGGTCGCCCGTCCCGGGCAGTTCGACTTTGATCACCTCGGCCCCGAATTCACCAAGGTAATCCGAGGTGGCGGGCCCGAAGATCCGCGTTGCGAGCTCGAGGACCCGGATGCCGCGCAGGGCTTCCGGTTTGAAAGGGAGGGAGGCAAGGAGAAACGCTCTCTCGAAAAAGCCTTGGGAACCGGTCAACCATGTCCCTCCCGTCTTGTTTTCTTCCTCGCTCCCCGTCCGACCCGTAAGGGAAGGGGTGCGCCTTTCTTCTAAGAGCGCGCGATCTTTGTGTTCCCCAACTGCTCCAGCACCAGCACGAGCGCCTGCGTGCCGTTGCGTCCCACGCCGTTGGCCTGCAGGGCCACGTACATCTGATGGACGAGCGCCAGACCGGGGAGCATAAGCTTCATGCGCTTCGCCTCGTCCAGGGCGATTCCCATGTCCTTGACGAAATGGTCAACATAGAACCCGGGGTCGAAGTTCCGTTTCAGGATGCGGGGCGCCATGTTGTCCAACGTCCAGCAGGCCGCCGCGCCGCCGCGAATGCACGAGAGCATCACCGTAAGGTCCAGTCCCGCCTTGTGCCCGTAGATCAGGCTTTCGCAGACCCCGCTCATCGTGCCGGCGACGACGATCTGGTTGCACATCTTGGCGTGCTGGCCGGCCCCGGCACCTCCCTGGTAAACGATCGTCTTTCCCAATGCCTGGAAGAGCGGCATGACGGCTTCCACCGCCTTCCGGTCTCCGCCCACCATAATGGACAACCGCGCCTCGCGGGCACCAACGTCCCCTCCCGACACCGGCGCGTCGACGCTGGGGACATTCTTCAATTTTGCGGCGGCGTAAATCTTCTGGGCCAGGCTGGGCTCGGTCGTGGTCATGTCCACGAGGATGCTCCCTTTCTTCGCGCCGGAGAGGACCCCACGCTCCCCGAGATAGACGTCCTGAACATCCGACGGAAAACCGACCATGGTAAACACGACATCCGACGCTTCGGCAACCGCCCTGGGAGAATCTGCCCACACGGCTCCCTTCCTGAGCAGCGTCTTCGCCTTGTCTTTTGCCCGTGTGTTGACCGTCATGGAAAACCCTTTGTCCATGATGTGCCCGCACATCGGGGCCCCCATGACGCCGGTGCCGATCCAGCCGATCCGGGTTTTCCCGGGTTTTACCGTAAGCATTGCGGCTCCCCTACTGATGTTTTATTTTCCTTTCTCTCTTCCCATCGCTTCTCCCCGACCGCACTGGTAATCACCCATCCCGACGATCCGAAAAAAGTGTTTTCCTATTGTATCTCCCTGCGGAGAAACGCATAGGAGAAAAGAGAAATCCTTGGTGTGACCCGCAGGGTCGGATGGGCAGTAATTCCATTTGCTCCTTTTTTCGAGAGATGATGCTGGCATACAATGCAACCCCATGAAGCGTATGCAATCCATGTCCCGTAATGCACCCGTCTGGATGTCCTGGTTGATGTGGGGGTTGGTGGCCGGTTTCTACCTGTTCGGGTTTTTTCAACGCGTCGCTCCCGCCGTGATGGTCGACGAGTTGATGCGGGAATTCCACATCGGCGGCGCCATTCTCGGGAACCTGTCGGCCACCTATTTCTATTCCTACACGGTGATGCAGATTCCCAGCGGACTCCTGGCGGACGGGATCGGTCCGAGACGCCTGAGCGCAGGGGCGGCTTTACTGGCCGGGGTCGGCACGCTGATGTTCGGGCTTGCGGATCATCTGTGGATGGCCTATGCAGGCCGTCTGCTGGTCGGAGCCTCCGTGGGTGTCGCGTTCGTCACCTGCATGAAGCTCGCCGGGCACTGGTTCCCGCCCAACCGCTTCGCCACGGTGACGGGCGTCGCCCTTATGCTTGGCATGTTCGGCGGTGTGCTCGCCGGCGTGCCGCTGTCGGAGGCAATTCGCGCCTTCGGTTGGCGGGCATCCATGGTGGCGAGCGCAGCGTTCACCTTCGCCCTGGCCGCGGCGATCTGGGTAGTTGTGCGGGACGACCCGAGAGAGCGCGGATTCGAAAGCTTCGTCCACGCCTCGGTTGTCGAGAAAGGCAGCCTGCCGCCCTTGCGCGCGTTGCGCCTTGTCACGGCCCGGCGGGAAACCTGGCTGCTGCTTGCGGCCGGCGGTCTGTCCGCCGCTCCGGCTCTGGTGTTCGCCGGATTATGGGGTGTTCCCTACCTGACCCAGGTGTACGGGATCGACCGCAGTCACGCGGCCGCTCTGACCTCGACCATGCTGATCGCCTGGGCCATCGGGGGACCTACCCTTGGGGCGATGTCCGATCGCCTCGGGCGACGCAAGCTTCCCTATCTGACGGCGAACGTCGCGAGCGCGACGTTGTGGGGAATTTTTCTTTTCTGGGGAGGCATCCCCCGGATTCTGTTGTACCCTCTGTTCGCCGCCATCGGGTTCACCTCGGGGGCGCTGATCATTGGCTTCGCCCATTCCCGGGAGGCCAACCATCCCGGGGCGGCTGGCGCCGTGGGCGGGGTGGTCAACATAGGCCCCCTTGGCTTTGCGGCAGTGATGCAGCCGCTGCTCGGTGCTATACTCGACCGGCATTGGGACGGATTACTGGTCAACGGAGCGAGAGTCTACCATGCGGGCGCCTACTCCTCTGCGTTCACCTGGTTGTTCGTCAGCTCCTGCCTTTCGGTAGCGGCGGTGTACTTCACCCGGGAAACCTATTGCCGCATCCGGGAGTTCGACTAACTCCAGGAATGGGCCCGGTGACGGAAAGACAAGAGATTGGGCAAAATTCGAAGCGGCAGAATGATCCAAGACATCCCACAATCGATGACAGGACCTTGCCAATGGGGGAGGAATTCGTGAACGGGCACAGACATCCATGAAAGTGGCGATCGTCGGCGCGGGGGGAGTGGGCGGCTATTTCGGCGGACGGCTCGCGCAGGCGGGAGAAGACGTTGTCTTCATCGCCCGTGGTGAGCATCTGCGGGCGATGACGAGCAAGGGGCTCCGGGTCGACAGCATCAACGGCGATTTTCGCGTCGATCCGGTCCTGGCGACGGATGATCCCGCAACCGTGGGCGAGATCGACTACATTCTGGTTGCCGTCAAGTCGTGGCAATTAAATGAAGCAATCGAAACCATGCGCCCCATGGTGGGAAAAAAGACCTCGATCGTGCCCTTGCTGAATGGCGTGGAAGCGCCCGATCAATTGTCCCGTGTATTCG
>DATHRT010000151.1:0-4306 GCA_035464915.1 Candidatus Limnocylindria bacterium | reverse complement strand
TCCTGTATCCGCCCGAGGCCGGGCGACTGAGGGATACCATACTCGGCAGGGGGGCAATCGTCTCCGAATTCCCCCCCGGAGCCCTCCCTCTGCCTCGCCGGTTCCCGGCGAGGAACCGGCTCATCAGCGGGATGGCGAGGGCGGTAGTTGTGGCGGAGGCGCCGGCGAGAAGCGGAGCGCTCATTACCGCGCGGTTTGCCCTCGAACAGGGAAGGGAGGTCATGGCCGTTCCGGGAAATCCGGCATTCCCCCACACGGAGGGGAGCAACCGCCTCCTGCAGGAGGGGGCCGCAATCGTCACCGGGGCGCCGGACGTGCTCCAGGCCGTTGGCTGGGGGGAAGGGCGGTGTCTCTCTCCCGGTGCGGTCGGCGGCGAGAAAATGGCCAAGGATGATCTCGAGCGACGAATCCTCGGGTATCTGTCCTCGGAGCGGCACGTGAACGAAATCGCCGTTTCCCTCGACGTCCCCGTGCCGGAACTGCTTCCCCGTCTCCTCGACATGGAGTTCAGAAAATTGCTTGAAAGACGGAGGGGGGACTATTATAAACAGATGTCGAATTCGGGGAGCCCCGCGCGCGGTCGCGCTTAGGGGGTCTGCCCAGGAGGAAGAATGGCCAAGTCGCTCATCATCGTTGAATCTCCGGCAAAGGCCAGGACGATAAAAAAAATTCTCGGGAGGGGATACCAGGTCCTGCCGTCCATGGGGCACGTGAAGGACCTCCCGAAAAGCCGGCTGGGGGTGGACGTCGAAAAGGGATTTACTCCCCACTACATCGTCATCAAGGACCGGAAAAAAATCCTCTCCGAGATTCTTACCGCATCCCGCTTGGTGAAGACGGTCTATCTGGCTCCCGATCCGGACCGGGAAGGGGAGGCGATCGCCTGGCACATCGCCGAAGCGATCCGGACCGGAGGAGCCCGACCCCGGAAAGGGAAGAAGGCGGAGGCGCCCGGCCCCCCCGTCGAGGTCCGGCGGGTTCTCTTTCACGAGATCACGAAAAAAGGCGTCACCCAGGGGATGGCAAACCCCCTTCCCCTCGACAAAAACAAGTTCGACTCCCAGCAGGCCCGGCGCATCCTCGACCGGATCGTGGGCTATTCCTTAAGTCCCCTTCTCTGGAAGAAGGTACGGCGCGGGCTCTCGGCGGGGAGGGTCCAGTCCGTCGCCGTAAAGATCATATCGACCAGGGAGAAGGAGATCGCCTCCTTCCTCCCCGAGGAATACTGGTCGCTCACCGCACGCTTCGCGGGGAGCGTGCCCCCCGAATTCACCGCGAAACTCGTGGAGGCTGGGGGAGAGAAGGTGCGGCCCCGGACCGGGGAGGAGACTCTAGCCCTCCATAAGGCGGTCGAAAACGGGCCGTTCCTGGTCCGGGAGATCAGGAAGAAGATGCGGCGTCGCTCCCCGCCTCCGCCGTTTACCACATCCAAGCTCCAGCAGGAGGGGGCGAAAAAGCTGCGCATGCCTTCCTATCGGACGATGATGGTAGCCCAGTCGCTCTACGAGGGGATCGACGTCCCCGGCGCGGGGCTCGTAGGCCTCATCACGTACATGCGGACGGACTCCGTACGGGTGGCGACCGAGGCGGTGAGCGCCGCGCGCGACTACATCCTGGCGGCGCACGGCGAGGCCTATCTGCCGTCGGCCGCCCACACGTACCGGAACCGGCGATCCGCGCAGGATGCCCACGAGGCGATTCGCCCGACCTCGATGGAGTACCCGCCGGCTGCGGTCAAGCCGATCCTTTCCCGTGACCAGCACCGGTTGTACGAACTGATCTGGAACCGTTTCGTCGCTTCCCAGATGGCGGCCGCGGAGTTCGAGCAGACCACCATCGAAATCCTCTGCGAGCCCGCCGGTTCCCCGTCGGGAGGGTATCTGTTCCGCGCGACGGGATCCATTCCCCGTTTTCTGGGGTATCTCGAACTCTACGAAGAGGGGAACGGTCCGCAGTCCGACCCGGCTGCCGGGGACCAGGAGGGGGAAAAGGACGGGGAGAAGGGCGAGGGGAACGTCCTGCCGGACCTTTCGGAAGGGGAGAGCCTCTTGCTCCGGGAGCTTGTGGATGCACAGCACTTCACCCAGCCGCCCCCCCGGTTTACCGAGAGCTCCCTCATCAAGGAACTGGAGGAGCAGGGAATCGGGAGACCGTCCACGTACGCCTCGATCGTGAAGACGATCCGGGACCGCGGGTACGTCCGGATGGAGGACAGGAAGTTCCTCCCCACGGAACTCGGGCAGATCGTCACGGACCTCCTCGAGGAGAGTTTCCCGAAGGTGATGGACGTGGCCTTCACCGCCAAGCTGGAGGAGGAGCTCGACCAGATCGAGGACGGGGAGCTCGATATGGGCCGGGCGCTCGACGATTTCTACCAGCCGTTTTCGGAGGAACTCGAGCGGGCGAAGAGCGCGATGCCCGAGCTCAAGGACGAGCTCATCGCGACGGGGATCCCCTGTTCGTCCTGCGGGGGGGAGATGGTGATCCGTTTCGGGAGGTCGGGGAAGTTCCTCGCGTGCCGGAATTACCCGGAGTGCCGTCATACGGCCAACTTCCGGGAGACCCCCGAAGGGGGTGTGGAACTGGCCCCGGACGAGGAGGCGGGCGTATCGTGCGACAAGTGCGGAAAGCCGATGATCGTGCGCCGCTGGAAGGGCTCCCGGTACATCGCCTGTTCCGGCTACCCCGAGTGCCGCGCCAGCCGCCCGTACGGGATCGGAGTGAAATGTCCCGAGTGCGGGGAGGGAGAGATGGTCGAGCGGGCCTCCCGGGCGGGAAAGATGTTCTACAGCTGTTCGCGCTACCCCGATTGCCGGTTTGCCTCCTGGAGCCTGCCGGTTGCGTGTCCCTGCCCGGTCTGCGGGTATCCTGCGATGACGGAGAAGATCCGGAAGGGCGGGAAGACGCAGATCGTATGTCTTCGCAAGGGTTGCAAGGGAAAGAAGGAGGAAGAACCGGTCGCCGGGACGGGGTGATTCCCCAGGGAAGCCCTGCGTCGCGCCAAGGAGCAGGAAGTGAAGGAATACATTCTCGTAGTAGACGACGAGCAGAGTCTTCGGCAGTTCCTCGAGATCTTTCTCGGGAAGGAAGGGTACAGGGTCGACACGGCCGCTTCCCTGGAAGAGGCGAAAAAGGCCATCGGGCAAAACGTCTACGACCTTGTCCTGACCGACCTGCGGATGGCCGGGGAAGAAGACGGCCTAAAGGTCCTCCGTGCGGCGATCCAGAAGAATCCGTCCACCGAGGTGGTGGTGATGACCGCCTACGCCGAACACAAGTCGGCGGTCGAGGCGATGAAGCTCGGTGCCTACGATTACGTCGACAAGGAGGCGCTCAACCTCGGGGCGGACACCATCACCAAGCCGTTCGACCTCGGCCAGATGCGCGAATTCATCCGGAAGGCGATCGCCCGCAAGGAAACGGCCGACATCCGGAGCCGGGCGCTTCGGGAGGAGGTCCAGGAGAAATCGTCGTACGAGGGGATCGTCGGACGGTGCGAGCCGATGCTGCGGATCTTCGAGATGATCGAGCGGGTGGCGCCCACCAACGCCAACGTGATGGTCATGGGGGAAAGCGGGACCGGGAAGGAGCTGGTCGCCGCGGCCCTGCATTCCCGGAGCGAGCGGAGGGAGTACCCGTACGTCCCCATCAACTGCGCGGCCATCCCCGAAACGCTGATGGAGAGCGAGCTGTTCGGCCACATGCGCGGCGCCTTCACGGGGGCGGTACAGCAGAAGAAAGGATTGTTCGAGCAGGGCCACCGGGGGACATTGTTTCTCGATGAGGTGGGAGAGCTCCCCCACGGCATGCAGAGCAAACTGCTGCGGGCGATCCAGGAGCGGTCCTTCCGTCGGATCGGCGGCAACGACGACATCTCCGTGGACGTCCGGATCATCTGCGCCTCCAAGCAGAACCTCGAGGAGTGGATGAAGGAAGGCCGGTTCCGGGACGATCTCTTCTTCCGGCTCAACGTCATCCAGATCGTGGTCCCCGCCCTGCGCGATCGACGGGAGGACATCCCGATTCTCGCCCGGCATTTCCTGACGAAGTTCGCCGAAAAGATGGGCAAGCGACCTCCCCGGATCGACGGCGAGGCGCTGCGCGCCCTGATTTCCTACGATTTCCCGGGGAACGTAAGGGAGCTGGAAAACATCCTCGAGAGGGCGACGATCATAGAGACAAAAGACGTCATATCGTTGGACTCCCTCCCCCCGAATGTGACAAAAATGGGCACCCAGGAGGATGTCGTGATCCCGTTCTCGCCGGATTTTCTCGACGGGGAAAAGGTGTCGATCGACGCGGAGAT
>DATHRT010000150.1:0-2753 GCA_035464915.1 Candidatus Limnocylindria bacterium | reverse complement strand
ACGTACGCGGCGATGGCCGCCACCCAGAGCAGATTCATCACCCCCGCCACAAACAAAAGCGCCATCAGAAGCCAGCAGCAGCCCACGCAGAAGGCGCCGTGCCGGATCCCCATGAGGAAAGCGCCCCGCGTCCCCTCCCGCCATTCGGTCATGAAGAACCCCAGGGGAGAGCGGCAGTGGGCCAAACACGCGCGTTTGAGGGGAGTGAACTGGAAAACCCCGGCACCGATCAGCAGCATCCCGCCCAGTAGAGGACTGTTGCTCACCATCATGGGGGAGAGGAGAGCGGCGCGGTTGAGCTCCCACTGGGCGAAGGTGGCGACGGCACTGAAAGCGGTCCAGACCACGAGGTAGCCGGCAAGAAATACCCCTGTCGCCAGGAAGGGGCTCCGCTGTTCGTGATGCCGGCGGTTCACTCGGGAGTACGTGAGGATCATGGGCGCAGCGGAGGGGATCATCATCGCCACCATCATCACCGCCCACATGACAAACGTCAGGACGAAATCGACTGCTCCCCACCCCTGCATCCGGGGCACACCCATATCCACCCCCATCGATGTTCCCATCTCCCTGACCAGGTGGAACATGTACACCCAGGAGATCCCGGCGATACCGCCAAGGCCGGCGATCACAAAGGCCCGGTCCCGCTTCAGTGCCGCTTCCAGGTTTCCTGCCGGCATCCCTTATTTCCCCTGGTAGGAAAAGGGGGAGTAGAATCCGTTTTTCCCCGTGATCTCCCAGTGAAGCCCGTGGTCTTGATACTTGAACTTCGACGACTTTGCCACCACCGCTTGGTAGCCGGGAGCGATAGCGAGGGGATGATTGTCGATGGTGACGTCGGCTCCGCCTTGCCCTTCGATCGCTTCGATTTGCATTTCGCCCACATCGGCGATCTTCAGGCTCCGCCTCTTCCCGTCCGCCGTGTATTCGATCGGGACATGCTTGATCCCCAGCACCTCACCCACGTGCGAAACCAGCATCCCGGGATGCCCCCCTGCCTGACCCGAAAAGATCTTGGTCAATGCGTCTTGCTGTTTCTCCGACGCGTTCCGGTCGAAATACAGAGCGGCGCGCCATTTTACCTCCGCCATATGCCCCGGAGAGTGCACCGCGAGGGCGACGTTCAGGTTGCCAAGGTCGACGTTCCCGAACGTCCCCTTGTCGATGTGCCAGCCGACAAGGGCTGTGCATTCCCCCTCGGTAGGAGCGCCTAAGAACACGCAAGGACAAGCCGCTTCGCAGTTGCATGCTTCAAAATAGGTTCCGGTCAACTTCCATTCCTCGGCCATAACCTGTCTCCTTTTCCAACGTTTTCCATGTGTTGCCGCGTGGTTTTTTAAGTTATTGGTTTACCTGTTTGATGGCGGCTGCAAGATAATGGTTTCCCCGGTCAGGACATCTCCGGCAACCCGGTAGGCGAGTTCATTCGAGCAAAACCTGAATTCTCCTTGACAGCCCCTCCCCCCGCTTCCTATCTTGTCTTGAAGCCTGCCCTTCCTTAAAGTGCTAAGGAACACCATAGACTGTTGGGGCCACAATCGATGACTCCGGCCTATTGATATTGATAAGGGAGCAGGGGGCGCTTATCGGACGAGGCATTCGCAGGATAAGGAGTCAACGGGACGCAACGGGATAAAAGGAGGAAGGAGCAATGCGAACACGGTCACTGATTGGCGTTTTTGTCCTTGCAGGGTTTCTGGCGTTCATCCCTTCCGGCTGGGTTCAGGCAGAGACGATCAAGATCGGCATCAACGCCCCGCTCACAGGCGACATCCCCAAGGTGGGCGAGGGGAGCAAGTTCGCGGCCCAGATGTGGCTCGAGGACGTGAAAGCCGCCGGGGGTCTCACGGTGGGGGGGAAGAAGGTTCCGGTCGAGCTCGTCATCGAGGACAACGAGTCCAAGGCGGAATCCGCCGTGAAGGTCGCCACCAAGATGATCACCGAGGACGGGGTTCTCGTCATGGTGGGACCCCAGGCCTCCAAGCAGGCCGTTCCTGCGGGTGGCATCGCGAACAACTACAAGACGCCGATGATCACCCCGTGGTCCACCAATCCCGACACCACCAAGGACCGGCCGTACGTGTTCCGTGCCTGCTTCCTCGATCCCTTCCAGGGTCCGGTGCTGGCCAATTTCATCACGCAGGAGTTCAAATTCAAGAAAGCCGCGGTCCTGTACGACGTGGCGAGCGACTACCCCAAGGGCCTTGCCGAGTTCTTCAGAATGGCCTGGGAGAGACTGCATGGTCCCGGCTCCGTCGTGGCCTACGAAAGCTTCACCACAAAGGACACCGACTTCAGCTCCCAGCTGACGAAGATCAAAAATTCCGGCGCTCAAGTGCTCTTTACTCCCCAGTACTACAACGAGGTGGCCCTGATCGTGCAGCAGGCCCATCAGCTCGGGTGGAAACACCCGATCGTGGGAAGCGACAGCTGGGGCTCGGCCGAGACGGTCAGCCTCTGCGGCAAGGACTGCTACGGGCTCTTCTTCAGCACCCACTACGCCGCCGCCGGGGCGACGGGGGCGACCAAGGAGTTCATCATCCGGTATCAGAGGAAGCACGGCTACGTCCCCGACGACGTGGCCGCGCTCACCTGGGACGCCTTGGGGCTCGTCCAGAAGGCGATCGAGGGCACCGGCGGGATCACGGGAGACCTGAAGAAGGACCGGGACAACGTCCGCTCCGCGATGAGCCGGATCAAGAATTTCAAGGGGATCACCGGCGATATGACGTTTACCGGGGGAGGCGACCCGA
>DATHRT010000149.1:0-4725 GCA_035464915.1 Candidatus Limnocylindria bacterium | reverse complement strand
TTCCCGCAAGGGATGGGGAGCCGACACCCCTGCAGCCGGCATGGGTGGAGCCGGATGTCGATCGACCCGGATCGGATTTCAAGATCCTGTGGCTTCGGGGAGGCGTGGAGGCGTGCCAGGAGGCCTGTGCTCAGAATCCGCTATGTAAATCGTATACCTATGTCAGGGCGGGAGTGTCAGGTCGATTGGAAGGATGCTGGCTGAAGAACGGTGTTCCCTCGCCTGTCGAGGACGGATGTTGCGTCTCCGGTGTGAAATCGGACGAGACGTTGTCCCGCTTCTTGCGGGAGCCCGTCCTCGCGCCGCGGATGACGGATACGCTGCCGGACGGTGCGAAGCAAGAGGCCTCGGTCCCGAAACCCCCGCCCGTGGAAACGGAAGTGCAGGAGGAGAAAGTTCCCGCCACCGGTTCGGGAAAGCGGGCCGTCGAGAAGATGAACTACAACGCTGCCCTCCCCGGGAGTGCGATAGCGAGAAGGAACACGGTTCCGGTCGCAGTTCCCCCTTTCGTGCCGGTTGTCGGGACGGGCAGGAAAGAGGTAAAAGGGATGGACTTTGCCGCCGCGGATCCGGCAACGGCCGGACGAATGGAAAGGGCCGCAACCGCCACAACCGCAGGCGCATCCCGGAACGGCAGAAGGGATATCCGGGGGGTCACCTATGCGGCGTCGCCATCGCCCGGGAGGAAACTGGTTGCGGAACCCCGGCGGGAAGGGGCGGCCACCAGGAACGTTACCGGGGTCAATATCAAGGCGGTTCCGCCGCAACGATAACGCAGGGAGGACGTATGAGAAGAGCAGGCGTCACGATAACGATAATGATCACCGCCATCTGGTTCTTTTCCGTACCTTTTTCCGCGCATGCCCAGGACGGCCGGGGGTCCTCCGGACTTCCCGCATACCTCAAGTCGCCTTCCGACAGGCCCCCTCCCACGGGGATTGAACCGGCCATCGTCACATTCAAACAGACGACGGATGAACTTCTGGCCACGATTCCCCGGAAGGATTCGGTAATCGTCATCCGCGGCAAGGTGAATATGGGGGGGCGAAACTACGTCTCGGTCTACCCGATCTTCCGGGCCGGATCGCTTTACGGAGCAATGAAGGCGTGCGAAAAAGATTTCCTCATGAAACCCCAGTACCAGGCTGCGGAACAGGAAGGGTATACCATGATCGTGGTCGTAAAAGACACCGCAACGAACCCGGATTGCTGGAGCGAGTATCGGAATCTGGAAACGGTGTACCTGAGCTGCGATCGGCTCATGGTGAAAACCGCGGAACAGGGCGAGTCCGTCGCCTGGGACAACCCGGACTCTTCCTATGCCAATTCCTACGATCTCCGAACGTTTGATCTTGGCCCCGTCACTCCCCGTTGAGGGCGACGCCTGCCTCCCCCCGAGTGGATCGCCGGACCGATGCCGACTGGGGTAGAAGGAACAGTTGGAAACAATATAAATGTTTATTTACAAAGGGTTATATTTTTATATTTCATTATAAAGATTACTAAAATTGCTGCAGTAGCTCGATATAATTAGAGATAAAATAGTAACCACCCTCCCCGGAAGCAAGATATAATAGAAAAATCAAATTGTTACATATAGGGGACGGGTGTCCTCCCAGGCAATTTAATAACGAAAGAGCAACCTGTTTATTGTATATGGCTGCAATATAAATTATTTTTCTCCTTATTTTTCTTCAACCCTCTTGTCGTATAATAGGGGCAACCGGCGCAACCTCCGAAGATCTCCGAATTTTCAACATGGAAGGGACGACGATCGCAGGTCCACGGCTTCTTCGCAGGACGCTGTCGACCGATTCGTTACGAGGAGCCGTAGCAGGGGAGTCACCATGCGGACGAGGAACGGGTACAGATACGTCATCAAGGTGTTCGAGGCGCAATGGGATCAGCATCACGCGGAAACGGTCAAGCCGTTCTTCGAGCAGCTGAAGCGGGATACGGAAGAAACCTACGCGCGACGCAACGGGTATCGGCTGGACCGTCCCGGACATGACGCGCTGTTCAGCTACACCGTATTCCAGAACGCGCAAGGGCTGAAGGACGCCCTTTCCCGGTACGACCAGGGGGTGGATAACCGGGCCAAGATCGCCTACGTCGGCTGCCACGGAAAACGGAAGGCGATCAGCGCCGTTAAGGATATCAGCCGGACCAAGCTCAAGAATATCGTCGCCCCTCTTACCAGCTACGACGGAATTTTTTTCGGAGCGTGCGACTTCGCCAATCGAAAGACGGCTCAGGTTCTCCTGGACCACTCGCCCCATATCAAGTGGATCGCCGGCTACGAGAACTGGGTGCCCTGGCTCGAGGGAATGTTGTGCGACATCATGTTTTTCCGCCTCCTGTTAAGCGGTCGGTTCGTTCGTCCGAACACCAACGCGAGGTGGGAACCGATCAGCCGTCCGGAAGACGTTGCCAAGAAGATGTACGAACTCCACCCGCCGGCCCGCGACCTCCGGTTTACTCTCTATTACCGGACACGGGACGGGGTCTGCTCCACCCTGGAGGCGCAGCAGGAGAAGGACTGAAGGTCCGTCCGTGCCGGGCTTCGGCCCGGATCGATCCCCTGCCGTTCCTCCGGGAACATTTCTTTCGTTTCATGACACTTTCGGGCTGCGGAAACCCGCAAGGGGGAGAGCATGATCTACCAGCCGATCGAAAATTACGGTGTCATTGGAGATCTGCACACGGTCGCCCTCGTCGGAATGGACGGGTCGATCGACTTCATGTGTTTCCCGCATTTCGACTCCCCGACGATCTTCGCCGCGATCCTCGATCACGAAAAGGGAGGACGGTTCCGCATCGCTCCCGTTCTCGACGGTGCGCGGCAGAAGCAACTCTATCTCCCCGACTCGAATATCCTCCTTTCCCGGTTCCTTTCGGAGGAGGGTGTCGCCGAGATATCGGATTTCATGGTAATCGAGGACAACAGGGAGCACTGGCACGACCTCGTCCGCCGGGTGAAGACCGTAAGGGGGGAGATTCGTTTCCGCATGGTTTGCGATCCGCGGTTCGACTACGGGCGTCGAGGGCACCGATTGGAGATCCGGGACGAGGAGGCCATCTTCCATCCCGAGGGAAAGGGGCTCCAGGCGCTTCGGCTCCGGTCGGAGATTCCGCTCCGGGGGGAGAACGGGGCGGCGACCGCCGAGTTCACGCTTCGCGCGGGGGAGACCGCCTACTTCGTTCTCGAGGAGGCGCGGGCAGGTGGGGAGTCCCCCTCCCGCGGGGAAGACTACGTATCCCGCGCGTTCAAGGAGACGCTCAACTTCTGGCATCGGTGGGTAGCTCGTTCGAACTACCGGGGGCGGTGGCGCGAGATGGTGAACCGGTCCGCCCTCACGCTGAAGCTTCTGACTTCCCTGCCTCATGGATCGATCGTTGCGGCGCCGACGTTCGGCCTCCCGGAGGAGATCGGGGGGGAGCGAAACTGGGACTACCGGTATACGTGGATTCGCGATGCCTCCTTCACCCTGTATGCGCTGATCCGTCTCGGGTACACGGAGGAGGCGGCGGCGTTCATGCGATGGATCGAGGCGCGCGCCGGCGAGCTCAACCCCGACGGATCCTTGCAGATCATGTACGGGATCGACGGCCGGCACAAACTTACCGAGAAGATCCTTCCCCACTTCGAGGGATACCGGAAATCCTCTCCGGTACGGATCGGGAACGGCGCCTACAACCAGCTCCAGCTGGATATCTACGGCGAGCTCATGGATTCGGTCTACCTGTACGACAAGTACGGCGAGCCGATCCATTTCGATCTCTGGGCGAATCTCGTCCGTCTGATCGACTGGGTGTGCAGGAACTGGCGGAAGAAGGACGAGGGGATTTGGGAGATCCGGTCCGGGCGTCAAGAGTTTCTCTATTCCCGCCTCATGTGCTGGGTGGCCGTCGACCGGGGGATCCGGCTTGCCCGGAAGCGGTCCCTGCCCGCCCCGCTCGACCGGTGGTACAAGGCCCGGGACACGATCTACCGGGATATCTTCGGGAACTTCTGGGATCCCCGGAGAAAGGCGTTCGTCCAGTCGAAGGGCTCCACGGTTCTCGACGCCGCGAATCTGCTGATGCCGTTGGTGAAGTTTCTGGGCCCCACGGATCCCCGGTGGCTCTCCACCTTGAGGGCGATCGAGGAGGATCTTGTCGAGGACTCGCATGTCTACCGTTACCGGATCGCCGGCAGGTCCCCCGACGGCCTTCAGGGCGAGGAGGGGACGTTTACCATGTGCTCCTTCTGGTACGTCGAGTGTCTTTCCCGTGCCGGGGAGGTCCAGAAGGCGCGGTTCTTCTTCGAAAAGATGCTCGGGTACGCAAACCATCTGGGGCTCTTCTCGGAGGAGCTGGGACTGAGCGGGGAGCATTTGGGCAACTACCCCCAGGCATTCACCCACCTTGGCCTGATCAGCGCGGCCCACAACCTCGACCGGAATCTGACGGGGTCACGAGGGTAAACCAAATTCACCGGATCGACGAATCGGAAGGCGCAGACGTCGAACAGCCCCCGTCCACGGTCTGTTGGCCTATCCCGATCTATGAGAAAATGGTGAATACCGAATAATGTTCTTACGGTAAGAATAACGCAAAACGGTATTCGTACGGCGTCCGTGGAGGGGCGGAATGACCGCGAAGATTCCGGAGGAACCCCGGGTTCTCATTCCCGAGAACGAGATCCGCCGCCGGGTCGGGGAGATTGCCCGTCAGGTGTCCGCG
>DATHRT010000148.1:0-2269 GCA_035464915.1 Candidatus Limnocylindria bacterium | reverse complement strand
CCCGTTCGGGGTGGTAGTTAAGCCTGGTTATAACGCCGGCCTGTCACGCCGGAGGCCGCGGGTTCAAATCCCGTCCACCCCGCCATGTATGGCAAACCCCCCCCGGGATGCAGGACCCCGGGGGGGTTTTCTTCCCGTTTTCCCGCATCGTTTCCCCTTGGGCCCTCGCCGATTTCTGCCCGCGGGAGAAAACGAACGGACCCGGAAAGACATCGCAAGAATATATGCTGCTACTTCTTGCGGTTCTGGAAATCATCGTCATTGCCATCATCCCCGGATGTGTCGGGAAGGACGGCGTTCCCGTCCCGAGAACGAGCGGCCCGAGGGAGGAACGGCCCATGTACACGCCTTTGCCCGGCGTCTCCGCGTTCGATGAGGAACTGGTCGTACGGATCGAGCAGACAAGAAAGACGAGGGGAGAAGGGTACCAACCGAGGACGAGGCACCTGCTGCCCGACGGCCGGGCGAAATATACGAACCGGCTTTTTCTCGAAACGAGCCCCTACCTGCTCCAGCACGCGCACAATCCCGTCAACTGGTACCCCTGGGGGGACGAGGCGTTCGAGCAGGCCGCGAGCCTGAAACGCCCCGTCCTCGTCAGCATCGGGTATTCCACCTGCCACTGGTGCCACGTCATGGAAGAGGAGTCGTTCGAAAACGAGGAGATCGCCCGGTTCCTGAACGAACAGTTCATCGCCGTCAAAGTGGACCGGGAGGAACGCCCGGACGTGGATGCCATCTACATGCGGGTGGTGCAGGCCCTGACGGGCCACGGCGGCTGGCCGCTCAACGTCTGGCTGACTCCGGACCGTACGCCGTTCTACGGGGGGACCTATTTCCCCCCGGGGGATGACGCTTCGGGACGGGGAATCGGTTTCCTGAGCCTTCTCAAGGGAGTGCGGAAAGCGTACGACGATCAACCCGAGCAAGTGACGGAGATCGGCCGCCAGTTGACGGTACACATCCGGGAGGCCCTGTCCCCGGAAGGGGGGAAGGCGCTTCCGTCCACCGATATCCTCGCCGCCGCCGCGCAATTTTACAAGAGCCGTTTCGATCCTGTGAACGGAGGACTGGCGGGGGCCCCGAAGTTTCCCAGCAGCCTGCCCGTTCGGTTTCTGCTCCGTTACCACCGGCGGACCGGGGACCGGGAATACCTCGAAATGGCGAAGCTTTCCCTGATGAAGATGGCTGCGGGAGGGATGTACGACCAGGCGGGAGGAGGGTTCCACCGGTACTCGACGGACGAGAAGTGGCTTGTCCCCCACTTCGAGAAGATGCTCTACGACAATGCCCTCCTCGTCATCGCCTACCTGGAAGCCTACCAGGCAACGGGCGAGAAGGATTTCGCACGGGTCGTGGAGGAAACGCTGCGCTTTATCGAGCGGGACATGACCGCTCCCGGCGGGGCATTCTATTCCGCCACGGATGCGGACAGCCTCACCCCGGACGGAGAGCGCGAGGAAGGATACTTCTTCACATGGACACCGAAGGAACTGCTAGCGGCGCTTGGTCCGGAACGTTCCCGGATCGTCGGCCGGTATTACGGGGTGACCGAAAAGGGGAACTTCGAGGGGCGGACGATCCTGCACGCGCCGGATCCCCCTTCGGTCGCCGCCGAAAACCGGATCTCCCCGGAAACGGAACTGCGCACCATCCTTCCGGAGGCGAAGGAGATCCTGTACCGGGAAAGAAACCGCCGCCCTCCTCCGCTGCGGGATGAGAAGATCCTGTCCGCCTGGAACGGGTTGACGATATCGGCGTATGCTCGTGCCGGTCTGGTCCTTGGCAATTCCCGCTACGTCGGGCAAGCCGGCAGAGCCGCGGAGTTCCTCCTCGCGAATCTCTACCGCGACGGCCTGCTCTACCGGACCTACATGGACGGGAAGGCGAGAAACAACGCGTACCTGGAAGACCATGCGTTCCTGATCGCCGGGCTTTTGGACCTGTACGAGGCCGACGGGAATCCGCATTGGCTTACGAAGGCGGTCGAACTGGACGGCATCCTGGAAAACCATTTCGAGGACAAGGCCAATGGCGGATTTTATCTGACCCGCGACGATCACGAGACGCTGCTGGTACGCGAGAAGCCGGCGTACGACGGCGCCGAGCCGTCGGGAAATTCCGTGGCGGTCCTCAACCTTCTGCGGCTTCACGAATTCACGACGAACGCCGGTTATCGCAGGCGGGCGGAAACGACGTTCCGGTACGTGTCGGAAACACTGCGGTCAAATCCCGTCGCCCTTTCCGAGATGCTGCTTGCCGTCGATTT
>DATHRT010000147.1:0-7995 GCA_035464915.1 Candidatus Limnocylindria bacterium | reverse complement strand
AGTTAAGGTACGGTTTGGCCCTGTCCGGCCCCTGCGGTTTGCTGTTTACGATTCTGCGCCGGGATAGCGTTTCCTCTTTCAACTTCGCCCGACGCGCCAGGATCGACTCCCTCCGTCCGTAGTACACATCATCCGGCGTCACGTTGCCAAGCGCTTCGTGATACCGGCGCTCGTTGTAGAAGGCGATGAACCGGCCGATCTCCTTCTCCAGTTCCTCCGGCGTTTCCCACGTGAACAGGTTCACCTGCTCCTTGCACGAGCGATGATACCGCTCGATCTTGCCGTTGGTCTGAGGATGATACGGTGAGGCCAGGATATGCCCGATCCCCTTGGCCTCCAGGTACTCACCGAAAGGTCTGGAGATCAGCGCCGCACCGTTGTCCGACAGAAGCTTCGTGCGGTCTTCTACAGAGACCTTGTCCATCTCCGTCGCCTCGCACGCCAACTCCACGACCTCGCTGAACGCGGCGGCATCCATCGCGCTCTGAAGCTTCCACGCCAGGATCTTGCGGCTGTAATCGTCCAGCACCGAGATCAGGTAGTACCAGCCCCAGTTCTTCACCAGCAAATACGTCGCGTCCGTCTGCCACATCTGATTGGGACGCTTCGTCTTGGTGCGATACTCCAACGACGCCGGGAACCGCCGCGTGTTTTTCGGTTTGATCCAACCCGTTTCTTTGAGCAGCCGGTACACCGTGGACTCGGAGACGGTGAAGTGGCTCGAATCCGCGATGTGACAACTGACCTCCCGGCTCGACCACTCCGGGTACAGCAGGGCGATGTGTAAGACCTTCGCCCGCTCCTCGGGCAACAACTGGTTCCAGTTTCGGTCCCGGCAAGGCTTGCGGTTGTGCAGGGAGTCCCGGCCGGCCGTGCGGAACAATCTCCGCCACCGGTAATACGTCGAGGGAGACACTTCCAGTTTCGCCAACGCCTCGGTGACCGGCACACCCGATCCCTCGACGGTTCGTAGGATCATAAGCTTCTTGTCGGCGCTCATGCGGACGGAACGCCGACGAACTACAGGCCCAGACTTTTTTTATGCTTCATCGTCTCCAGGATCGATTCCGCCAGCGCCTTCTTCAGCGTAGCGTTCTCGTCCTTGAGCGCCCGGACCTCCGCGGTCGTGGCGTCCCGCTGCGTGTCCCGCGTCAGCCCGTTCTTCCCCGCGTCCAGGAACGCCTTGGACCACCGGTAATACATCGTCGGGGCGATCCCCTCCAGACGACACAGCTCCGAGATCGGGATCTCGCCCCGCAGTCCCTCCAGGACGATGCGAATCTTCTCTTCGGCGGAGTACTTCTTGCGAGTGGCCCTGCGAATCTCAAGCAACCACATCCATGCCCATCGAAAGGCTCCTTTCCGATTGCCTCACACGGCAACCATCGCGGAGCCGGAGGGATCTGTCAAAACCTCGGGAATTCCTCTCCCCAAAGCCCCGACATGTACCTTAAAATCCCGACACCCTGTGTGCCACTTCATATGACGGGGAACATTCGAGTCTTCCCAGGCGCGCCAGTTTTTCCAGCTACTTAACGATACCCGCCTGGGGCACACTCTCCCGATTGTATAGTTTTTGTATAGTTGGCTTGCGGTTCAGCGCATCGTCGAGGGCCGACAGGGCGCTGACCTTGTGCGCTGGGGCAAGATGAGAATAGCGAAGGGTCATGGTGAGCGTCTTGTGACCAAGTACTTCCTTGACCGTGGTGATATCCACCCCCGCCATCACGAGGTGACTGGCGAAGGTGTGGCGGAGATCGTGGAACCTGAAATCCTTGATCCCGGTCTTGCGAAGAGCCGAGCCGAATGATCGCTTCACGTCCTTGTATCGCCGGCCCTGCCCATTCACGAACACGTAGGAGCTGTCCAGGCGCCGCACGATCCCCTGCAAGGCTGTGCGAAGAGTCGCATTGATCGGAACCTCACGACGCTCGCCGTTCTTGGTCTGCGTGAGCAGGATGAATCCATGGACCAGGTCGATGTTCTTCTCCCACTCGAGCGATAGGATCTCCTCCTTCCTCATCCCTGTGTTGATCGCCGTGATGACGATCGGTCGCAGGTGGGCATCGCAGGCAGCAACGAGTTTCCTGCACTCCTCCGCCGAGAGGTAACGCAACCGGCGGTTGTTCTCCGGAAGCAGTTTGACTCGCCGGACTTTCTTGAGAACCTCTTCTTCCACCATCTCCCACTCAACGGCCTTCGTGAACATGTGCTTGAGGGTCGTGAGATGGCGGTTTACGGTGGATGGCGATTTGTTTGTCTTGGAACATTTCGACCGGTTAACCGCCGCCATTGCAGGACCCATCCGGTGAGTGCCGGATCTTCCCTCCCGCTATTACGAACAGGATTTTTCTATGGCGAAGAATCATTATCAAGATTGGTGGAATCTTATTCTTGAAATTGTAGGACTACTTCGGGCTAGAGGGAAGACAACGGAAATAAAATCCAAGTGCGGGCGGCGTTATCAAGAGGAGACGGGATATGAGATTGCTAGGCTATCCGAGGGGGATCCTTTTGATTTTGGCGGGTTTCCTATTATCGACGTGGGTGGTCCCTCTGGCAATCGGAGCGGAGGGAAAGGCGAGCGGTCTACTTGACGGAAAGACCTTCGTGGTCCAACAAGGGGAAAAGGAGAAAGAAGCGATAGGAACGGATACGCTGGTTTTCAAAGAGGGTAAATTCCGCTCGGTCGGCTGCGACAAGTACGGATTCGGTGAGGGCCCGTATACGACAACGGTAGAGGGGGACACTATAAAGTTCGTAGCGGACACGACCAGCGAATCCAAGGAAAAGATCCACTGGGAAGGGACGGTCCAGGGGGACAAGATCGATGTCAACTACGTCTGGACCGACAAATCCCATTGGTACAAGCCCAACCCGAAGCGGTTGGAGAAATGGTCCAAGGGGGAGCTGAAAAAAACCGAGTGAAGGATACGGGAATAAACCGGGTCGGATTGCGAAAGCCAAAAGGGACGCCGCCCGCAGGCACTAGTACCATCCGGCAAACAACCATAAAGGGGCTATATGCCCGCAGCATCCGAATAACATGGAGTTTCTCTCCCTACTGTCGGATGTGATTCCTTCCGAGAGAAACGTAGATCATCGTTGTCTTGATGTCGTCGTGGCCCATCACCTTCATGATGGCGAAGGGGCCTGCTCCTACCATGGCCATTTGGGATCCGAAGGTATTGTACTCGGATCCCTCCCCCTGAATTTTATTGGATTGGATTTGTCTTTCCCAATGGTTCAATAAGAATCTCGGTATTTCCGAGTTCATCCCTCCATTGGGGATTGTCGAGCCGGTTGACGGCCTGTCGGTTCGCACCTGGAATCAGGTGTCCATAGGTGTCCGCAGTTATCTGAATGGAATGGTGGCCGAGTTGCTCCTGAATGTATTTCAGGGGTTCCCGGTTTGCTATGAGCCAGGAGGCGAAGGAATGTCGGAGGTCGTGAAAGCGGACTCGACGCAGCCCCGCTTTCTTGAGGGTATAGATGAACGCTTCACGAACCCGGTTTGGTTCGAGGGGAGTTCCGGCTGTGGACGGGAATACCCAATCGGCCATGGTCTTGCCCTTGGACAATGCTTCCGAGGTCAACCGGCGGCGGTGCTCCATCAGGTTGTGGGGGGTGGGGCGGTTCGTCCTCTGGGCCGGCCACGGTGAAGGCCTCACGCCGCCGCGCGACTCCACGGTGGGCGTTCGCGTAAGCGCCGTAGTAATGGACGGTGTTTTTCGGGATCGGCGGCAAAAAGGGCTCACCGGCACGCCAGCCTACGGGGCACAGCTTTCCGGTTTTGAGCGCGGATACGAGCCGGAGAATCTCGTCGACGCTCCTGCCCATGGTCAAGTCCTGCACCATGTACGCCCGGACGAGCCCGTCCGGATCGATGAGGAACGTCCCCCGCAGCGCGGCCCCGAGCCTCTCCAGCAGGCCCTCGTACTTCTTCGAAACCTGCTTGGTGAAACCGGCAAAAAACCGGTCCGATCGGGGACGCCGGATCACCGGCCGAGATCAATTTGCGCCAGGACGGGAAGGTGATCCGAGGCGAGGCGCGCCGCCGCGGTTCGATGCGCCTCGACATGCAGGAGCCGCTCCCGCGGGCGTACCCAGACCCTGTCCAGCCTCAGCAGCGCACGGTGCGCGGGATAACTCCTGGGAGCAGGGGTTGGTCCCAGGACGTCTCGAAGGGGACGCAGGCTTACGGCAATGGGCCGCCACTCGTTGAAATCCCCCAGTACCACGGTAACGACCCCGTCATCCTCCGCAGCCAGAGACGCCACGCGGCGGGCCTGCATTTGGCGCTCCACGAACCGAAGTCCGAAATGGGTGACCAGCACCCGAATGGGAAGATCTCCCGCCAGCAGGGACGCGGCGATCACCCCGCGCGGCTCGGCGCCCGGCGCGCTGATGTCGTGGAGATCAACGCGCAGGATCCGGCCCCGGGTCAGGAGCGCGTTGCCGTAGTCCGCGTCTGTCCTGCGGAGTGTGATGCCGTGGTGGACGGCATATCCGGCCCCTTTCGCCAAACCGAAGAGCTCCTGGCCCGCTCCGGTAGTGAGATTCTCGTCCACTTCCTGGAGGCCGACGACAGAGGCATTAAGCTCCTCGATGACCCGGAAACACCGGCCCGCGTCCTGTCTTCCGTCCCGGCCGATGCATCGCCGGACATTGTAGGTCGCAACCCGAACCTCCATCAGAGCTCAGCGTCCCTCCTTGCCTGTTCCCTGTTTCTCCCCATGACGGATCCACCGGTTCGCCAGAATGCCGCCTCCCGCGAGAAACGCGGCGAAGACTCCGACCCAGGCGATTGTGCCGGGATCGGGCGCGCGCAGAGCTTCGACCACTCCGTCGGCGAAGAAGGAAAGCGCCAGGGCCCCCGGGGCCATGCCCAGCAGCGTGCCAAGCCAAAAGTCGCGAAAGCGTATGTGCGACGCGCCGGCCACCAGGTTGATTACCGCAAACGGGGCGACGGGCACGATCCGCAATGCGATCACCGTGAGCAGGCCCCGTCGCGACAGCCTCTTACTCAACCGGTTGATCCGTTTCCCCGCAAGGCGACGGACGGCATCCCGCCCCAGGGCGTTCCCGATCCAGAAGTTCACCATGGCGCTCAGCACCCCTCCGGCAAGGGAATAGAGAAATCCCTGCCAGGGCCCGAAAATCAGGGCCGATGCGGCGATCAGCAGCGTCACCGGGGCGGCGAGAAGGCTGCCTGCGACGAAGCCCGCCATGGCGATCGGAAAACTCCATGGGCTGCCGGCGACATCCCCGGCGAGCGCTTCGATTCGCACGACGGCCAGCAGATCCCCCAGGGGAGTCCACCTCCATGCGGCGGCAAGGGCGAGAAGCCCCAGGAGCAAGGCGGCGGCGCCGGCAAGACGCTTCCCGACGCTTTGCGGGGGTTCTTCCCCCAGGACCATGTCGAGCAGCGTGTCGGGGTCGACGGGTTTCTCCGGATCGACAATGGCCGAGTCCGGCACCATCTGATCGATCGACTCCGGCACGGTCCCGTCCAGAGGACGAAGCGCACGTTCCCCGTCCCGAAAACCTTCGATGGCAGGCAACAGGCCGCCCGTCCGATCGATGGCCTCCCGGACCTCCTTCTCTTCCCTCCCGGAGTGCTCGGCCAGGAGACGGAAGAGGCAGGCCCGGACGGCGCGCTCCGCGTCCGCATCGCCGACGGCGTCGATCAGCAGATCGCATTCGGAATCGAGCCCCATCGAGCGGTTGCTTATGTTGGACGATCCGACACGAAGAAGACGGTCGTCGGCGATCATGAGCTTGGCGTGTACAATGACGCACTCGCCCTCGCCGAGCCCCGGGACGTGGGGGTAGAAGACCCCCAGCCGGTTGTGGACGTCGTTTGCCCGCAGCCTGTTCAGCAGCCGGGATCGGAGCACCTCCATGGTGTACTTTTCTAGCCAGCCCGTCTTGCTCTTCGGCTGGACGATGACGACATTGGGCCCCTCCCTCTCCTTCAGACGCGAAGCAAGCGCATCTCCCACCGCAGCGCTGGTGAGATACTGGTTCTCGATGTAGATGTATCGGCGTGCAGCCGCGATGGTGTCGCAATACAGGCGCTCGATTTCCCGTGCCTCGGCCCGTCCACGATGCCGCGGCATGGTCCGTGCGATTCCCACGTCGACGTCCCGGAAATCCGGATCCACTCCATCCGGCCACGGGTCATCGGGCGTATCGATCGCCCGAGGGGACTTCCCCGTTTTCCCCGTGGCAACGCGCCAACGCTCCCGGGCGAGCTCCCCCAATGCCCGGGCGGCGTCCCCGTCTACGACGAGCTGGACGTCATGAAACGGGGAATAGCGACGGCCGTCCGGGTCCAGGCGCCCGGGGTGATCCGCGGAGTGCTCCGTCGTATCCCAACGTCGCTTGGTCAGGTCGATGCCGCCGACAAAGGCAACCTTGTCGTCCACCACGACCACCTTCTGGTGGTGGGAAGCGCCCGGCGGATGTTCGTTGTCCATATGAAAGTCCAGGCGCCGATGCATGCGCCAGCGCGGGCTGTAGATCGGGGGCCACTCCCGGTCCAGCGCAAAGACCATGGAGAAGTCCCAGACCAGCACGTGGACCCGGAGTCCGCGTCGCCGCTTGAGCGTGTGATGAAGAAACTCGACCAGGGACGTGGGCCTGTCGTCCTCTCCGTCTCCCCGAACCAACCCGATTCTGCTGTCGATGTCCCATCCCAGGATCCAGACGGCACGGCGTGCCCTGCCGATGGCGTCGTGCACCGCCTTGAAGTAGGCCTCGCCGTCGACCAGAAGGGCGCAGCGGTTCGCCCTGGCTACACGCCAACAGTTGACCCCCGGGGCAAGCAGCCTGTCCTTCCCCCTGTCCGGCGTTTGCGTGTCGCGCGCCAAATTTCCCGTCCTTCGATTCCGGTTTCGGTGGTGAATCGGCCCGTACAGTATACTTGACACGACCTCTCACATTGCCGGTGCGGACCGGCAGAAAGCGCCCAGGAGGAGCCGCCACGTGTGGTCGAAGTCGGTTAAGCGGAAGGGGGGGTGAAGATGCCCGCTTCTCTCCCAGCAGAGGCTATCCCCCGGGAAATGATCTTCTATATTGCATGCTATTCCGTGCAGAAAGTTCGGGCAAGGAAAAGCCGGGGATGGAAGGGTGTACGGGAGATGGATAGGGTTTCGATAATATTTAATCGCCGCGCCTACCCGTTTTCACCGAAAAACATCTCCCGTTGAATAAATCAGAACCGTCTCGATGAGGGCCGCTAGGATGAACAAGGGAAAAGCGATAAAGAAGAACATCCTGATCGCATGCCTGACCTGATTGCCGAATCCCACCAGATTCCTTGTAGTCTTCCTTAAAATGAAGTAGATTCACTTCACCATCCTTGGTTTACTCACATCTTGTGTAGTAACCGCTCTTCGTCCCGAGAACCTCAAACCGGAGGCCCCATGCCATGCTGGATTAGCCCAATATGTCCTCAATATGTCACTTGCTCCGTGAGAACATATATTATCTACGAGGCGATAGCGTGATCTTTTCGGGCCCAACCCAACTACCGCATACAGTTGAAGATGACGGTTGATTAAATGAGCGGCTGAGGACCCCCAGCAAACTAGAACATAATGCCTAGCAGGGAGATGATGAATTGCGATCGAATGTAATCTATTTTCCCTACATCAGAGTGCCGGAGTCTGCGTGGTTCACTAGAATGCTTCTGTACTGGGATCATGTTGCTAACATCGTTCCATACGAATACCTTAACTATCCCGAAAGGCTTGGTGAGCACACAAGGAGTCTGGTTGAACATGACCTCGTAAGACAGGTTCAGCCAGGCGCGTACATCCGGGACATCCCATCATTCTCGTCATCGTTTGAGGCGTACTTACTCGAGTCACCTGCCCGCCTTTTAATGCGTCGTGAAGCATTCCAACGTAACGAGACCTTCGAGATCCATATAGAGAAGATGGGTGATATTGGAAATTTATTGTGTGATTCCGGACTTGCCAGACAAAT
>DATHRT010000146.1:0-2007 GCA_035464915.1 Candidatus Limnocylindria bacterium | reverse complement strand
GGGGGATGGCGCCACCGAGCTTCTCGTCCACGCCGATCGACTCGATTATGTCGTCCTGGGGATCGTGGACAGGGTGGGCCTCGAGAGAGCGGGAAGGAGCCGTCACCCAGGTCAGGGCGAGGAGCGCGACCGCGGCGAAACTGATCCGTCCCGTCTCTCTCATACTTCGATGGTCCGGTTCGGGTACGGGACCGACGCGTCCCAGCCGAGCCGCTCGGAAAGAAGTCCGGCAAATCCGACGGACACCGACTCCTCGCCGTGGGCCACGAAGGCCTTGTCGGGAGGGGTCCGGAAAGCCCCGGCCCAGTGAAGAAGGTCGTTCCGGTCGGCGTGGGCGGACAGCCCTCCGATCGTGTAGACGTCGGCGGCGACGTTGATCTCCTCCCCGAAGATCCGGACCCGCTTGGCCCCCTCCACGATCCTCCGTCCCAGGGTCCTCGGCGCCTGGAATCCGACGATGATCACGCTGGATTCCTTCCGCCACAGGTTGTGCTTCAAGTGGTGCTTGATCCGCCCCGCTTCGCACATACCGCTGCCCGCGAGGATGATCCCGCCGCCGCGCATCGAATTGAGCGCCATGGAATCCTCCACGCCCCTCGATACGACGACCCGGAGCGCGTCGGGGTTTTTCTCCCGCCACTCGTAGACCGCAAGCGTCTCCTTGTCGAAGCACTCGGGGTGCCGGAGGGTAATCCGCGTGGCCTCGATGGCCAGGGGCGAATCGATATAGACGGTGAGGCCCGACACCCGGCCCTGCCGGGTGAGATCCGCAAGCAGGTAGATGATATCCTGCGTGCGCCCGACGGCAAATGCGGGGATGATCACGTTGCCGCCCTTGCGCCCCAATGTGTCGGTCACGGCGTGGACGAATTCCTCTCTGGTTTCCTCCATCCCCTTGTGCAGCCGGTTACCGTAGGTGGACTCCATCACCACCGCGTCCGCCCGTTCCACCGGCGTGGGGTCGCGCACGATGGGAAGCCCCCGGTGGCCGATATCGCCGGTAAATACCAGGATCCGATCCCGATTGCCGTCCTCGACGGAGATGCGAAGGATCGCCGACCCGAGGATGTGTCCCGCGTCCAGAAAAGATGCTCGTATGCCGGGGGCGGGGGTGATCGTCTCGCCATACCCGACCGGAGACAGGAGGGGAAGCACCGCGTGCGCATCCGCTTCCGTGTAGAGGGGCGGGACCTCCTTCCGCCCTGCGCGTTTTCGCCTCTTGCTCCTCCATTCCGCCTCCCGTTCCTGGATGTGGCCGGAGTCGGGAAGCATGATATGGAGAAGATCGGCCGTCGCTGCGGTCGCGTGGATCGGGCCGCGATAGCCGTCCCGAACGATTTTCGGAAGAAGTCCCGTGTGGTCGATGTGCGCGTGCGTACACAGGATGAAGTCGATCGAGGAGAGAGGAACCGGGAACTTCCTCGCGTTTTTCCGGTCGCTCTCCCCTCCCCCCTGGAACATGCCGCAGTCCACGAGGAACCTCGAGCGGCCCGCCTCCACCAGAATACTGGAGCCGGTAACTTCCCTCGCCCCGCCGAGGAACTGTACCTTCACGCTCACGGGACCACGCTCGTCAGAATCCCGGAGACTACGCTCACCAGCACCGATCCCGCGACGGCCCCGAAGAAGCCGTTGACGTGAAACCCGGGGACGATCCCGGAGACGAGCCACAGGAGCAACCCGTTGATCACCAGGAGGAAAATCCCGAGGGTGAGCACGGTGACCGGAAGCGTGAGGAGAATGAGGATCGGGCGGATCACGGCGTTCACCAGCCCCAGGAAGAACGCCGCGGCCAGCGCGGACAGCGCTCCCTCGGCCAGCATCACCTGCGGAAGGAGGTAGGCGATCAGCAGGATCGCGATCGCGTTGGCTCCCATGCGTACGACGAACGGCACCCCGTTTCCCTCCCGGCCGGTTTCGGACATTCTTTGCCGAGGAAATCGCGCCGGCTGCCTGCCGGCGTGAGAAGAGTATATCGTCTCCCGGCGATGGTTTCTAATGGACCTT
>DATHRT010000145.1:0-7751 GCA_035464915.1 Candidatus Limnocylindria bacterium | reverse complement strand
CTACACCCCCCTCATAGCCGACGGAGCGCCTGTCTACGGCTTCTTTTCCTCGGGGAGTTTCCAGGAATTCGGCACCCCGGCCGACTATCTGGAAGGAACCCTTGCCCTTCTGTCCGGCAGGAGGCGGGAAGCGACGTTTTCGGGGACGGACGACCGCGGCGTCACGATCACCCCGCCCGTCCATATCTCCCCGAGGGCGAAAGTCGCCCCGGGCACCCGTGTCGGCCCGGCGGCCGTCATCGAGGACGACGCCACGGTGTCCGACGGAGCGTCGGTCTCCCGGTCCATCCTGTGGCCGGGGGCCGTTCTTCCCGCGGGAGAGAAACTCGACGGCGCGATCCTTACCCCGCGGCGCCGCATCCAGGTCAGGTGAAGCCCCCCGGCACCCCTTACGAGGGGCGCATGCGGCGGAGCGGACGACGGAGGAGAGGCTTATCCCTTCCAGTGCAGATAGAAGGAGAGAACGGCGAGCAGGAACGTGTACGGCGCAAACCAGAGGAACTTTCCGCGGGTGACCAGCCTCTCGACGAACGTCAGGGCGAGGTAGCCCACAAGGAGCGCAAGGAGGAAGCCCAGGGCGGAAGGGAGAGCCCCGGGAAGCTCCGCCGCGCCCCGGAGGAGTTGAAGGCCCGCCGCCCCCAGAATGGCCGGGACCGAGAGGAAGAAGGAGTATTTCACGCTTCGCGACGCTCCGATTCCCAGCATGAGGGCAAGCGAAATCGTCGAACCGGACCGGGACAGGCCGGGGAAGACGGCCGCTCCCTGCATGATCCCGATGGCCAGTGCCTCCCAGAGATCGATCCTCTCCGGGTCCATCTTGTGGCGGACCCGGAGGTTGCTCAGCAGCAGGAATGCCGTGAGGAGCAGGTAGCCGATTCCCACTCCCGCAACGCTGACTCCGGCCTCCACCGTGTCGTGGAATGCGTAGCCGATGACGGCGGTCGGCACACTGGACACGATCAGCAGCAGGATGTCCCGCCGTCCCCAGGCCGCCCGCCCGAATCCGGTTTCCCGCCGAAAGAAGGAGACGAGAACCTCGGCGATCTCCCGCCGTAGGAAGAACAGAACGGCGAGCAGCGTGCCCAGGTGAAGGAGGATGTCGAACGCCAGCTCGGGGTCCTTGAGCCCCAGGATCTTCTGTGCGAGGAACAGGTGTCCCGAACTGCTTACCGGGAGAAATTCGGTGAGCCCCTGAATGATCCCCAGCAGGATGGCCTTGATAACAGTCACTCGGAATCCGTCACCGGATCCCGGATTTGGCGGCTTCCACGGCGCTTTCCATCACGGCGCGGATCCGTTCCACGGTCTTGCGGTCCTTTCCCTCGAAGCGAAGGACGAGCACGGGCTGCGTGTTCGACGCCCGCACGAGCCCCCACCCTCCGTCAAAAAGAGCGCGCACGCCGTCCACGTCGATCACCTCCTTCGCCTGCGGCCGGACGATCTCCGCCACCTTCTCCACGACGAGGAACTTGTCCTCGTCTGAACACGTTACCCGGATCTCCGGCGTCGCCACGACGGGGGGAAGATCGGAGAGCATTTCGCTCAAGGGGCGGTCCGAATGCGCGAGTATCTCGAAGAGCCTCGCCGAGGCGTAGATGGCATCGTCGAAACCGAGATACCGGTCGGCAAAGAATATATGCCCGCTCATCTCGCCGGCCACTTCCGCCGACTCCTCCCTCATCTTCTTCTTGATGAGGGAGTGTCCGGCCTTCCACATGACCGGTCTTCCGCCGTGCCGGGCGATGTCATCGTACAGGTTCTGCGACGCCTTCACCTCCGAGATGACCGTCGCCCCCGGCTTTCTCCCAAGAATTTCCCGGGCAAAAAGGATCAGAAGGTAATCCCCGTACAGGACTTCCCCCTTCTCGTTCACTGCGCCGATCCGGTCGGCGTCGCCGTCGTAGGCGATTCCCACGTCCGCACGCTCTTCCCGGACCGCGCGGATCAGGAACCGCAGGTTCTCCGGAATGGTCGGGTCGGGAAAATGGTTGGGGAACGACCCGTCCATTTCGCAGAAGAGCTCCACCACCTCCATCCCCAGATCCCGGAACAGGGGCGGGGCCACCGGCCCCGCGGTCCCGTTCCCCGCGTCCACCACCACCTTGAGCCGGCGCGGGATGGAGATGTTCGATTTCACGTATTCCCGGTAATCCGGCACCACTTCCCGGCGGGTCTCCTTTCCCTTTCCGGAGGCAAAGTCCCCCTTTTCGATGATCCGCCGGATCTCCTGGATCTGTTCCCCGTAGAGGGTGGCGGCTCCCACGCACATCTTGAACCCGTTGAACTCGGGCGGGTTGTGGCTCCCCGTGACCATCACCCCGCCCTCGCCCCCGAATCGGACGATGGAGAAGTACAGGAGGGGGGTGGGGCAGATCCCCACGTCGACGACATTCACGCCCGCAGACAAAAGCCCCTCGGCCATGGCGTCCCGGAAGGAGGCGGAGCTCAGCCGGCAGTCCCGCCCGAGCATGAGGGACCCGACTCCTTTCCGGGCCGCGTAGGTACCGAATCCCCTTCCGATGGAGACGACCGTCTCGGCCGAGAGGTCCTTCCCCACCATCCCGCGGATGTCGTATTCCCGGAATATCAGAGGGTTGACCACCCCGCCTCCGCTAGCCGAGGTGGATTTCCGAGTACGCCCGGGAGGCCCGGCGGGCGACCTTGGTGCGGTGCGCCGCCCGCGAAACCTCGCGCGCGACTGCCTGCGCGACCTTCCGGTTGAACATCGACGGTATGATGTAGTCTTCGGAGAGCTCATCTTTCCCCACGCAGGAGGCGATGGCGTGCGCGGCGGCGAGCTTCATTTCCTCGTTGATGCAGGAGGCACGCGAGTCGAGTGCCCCGCGGAAGATCCCCGGGAAGACCAGGGAGTTGTTGATCTGGTTCGGGTAGTCGGAACGGCCCGTCGCCATGATCCGGACGCAGGGGGCGGCATCCTCGGGCTGGATCTCGGGGTCCGGGTTGGCCATCGCGAAGACCAGCGGGTCCTTCGCCATCTTCTTCAGGTCGTCCACCGTGATAAGCCCCGGGCCGGACAGCCCGAGAAACAGGTCCGCTCCTGCCATGACGTCCGACAGCTTCCCTTTCTCGTTCGACGGGTTGGTGTGGTCCGCATACCATTCCTTCATGAAATTCATATGCTCCTTGCGCCCTTTGTAGATCGCACCGACGCGATCCACGCCGATGATGTTGCGGACCCCCGCGGTCATGAGGATCTTGCTGCACGCCACGCCCGAGGCGCCGACGCCGGCCACCACCACCTTCAAATCCTCCATCCGCTTCTTGACGATCTTCAGAGAGTTGAGCAGCGCGGCAAGGACCACGACGGCCGTCCCGTGCTGGTCGTCGTGGAAGACGGGGATGTCCAACTCGGCCTTGAGCCGCTCCTCGATCTCGAAGCAACGTGGCGCGGAGATGTCCTCGAGGTTGATCCCGCCGAAGGAGGGGGCGATAGCCTTGACGATGCGGATGATTTCCTCGGTATCCTTCGTGGCCAGGCAGATCGGCCAGGCATCCACGCCGGCGAACTCCTTGAAGATCAACGCCTTCCCTTCCATCACGGGCATCGCACCCTCGGGACCGATGTCCCCCAGACCCAGAACCGCCGTCCCGTCCGATACCACCGCAATCGTGTTTCGCCGGATCGTCAGGGTGAACGACTTCTTCACGTCCTTCGCGATCGCCATGCACACCCGCGCCACCCCGGGCGTGTAGGCCATGGAGAGGTCGTTCCGGGTCTTGACCGGAATCTTGCCGCTGATCTCTATCTTCCCTCCGAGATGCTTGAGGAAGGTCCGGTCGGAGACGTTTATGATCTTCACCCCCGCAACCTGCTGGACCGCCTTGATGATCTCCTGCGCGTGCTCTAACCCACGGGCGCGGATCGTGACGTCCCGCATGACCGTGCCTTTTCCAACGCCGCTCATGTCCACCGCGCCGATGTCGCCGCCGGCATCTCCGATCGTCGTCGTAAGCTTTCCGAGCATGCCGGGCTTGTTCTGGATATCAACGCGCATGGTGATGCTGTAACTCTCGCTTGGTGACAACGTCGCTGGCATGAAGTCCTCCCTTGGGAAGTCGAAATGGAGTGGGTATTGCGTAATTTGTGATTCTATTTAGCCCACCCCTCCATTTCAAGGGATTTCGGCCGGAAAAACGGAATCTTCGCGAATCCGTTGGCGGGATTCTCCGGCAACTACGGTATTCCCCTGCCGGTTGCATTTTTTTTGGGAACCCGTATACAGGGCGATTCCTCCGGGAGTATCATGAGTTAAGGGGGGAGCTATTCACTTGGAAACGATCGAGGTAGGCAAAAGAATAAAGAGCATCCGGAAGAGGAAGAACCTGACGCTCCAGGAAGTTTCGGAAAAGAGCGGCATGTCCGCCACCGCGATCAGCGCGATCGAGCGGAACGTGTCATCCCCAACCGTGACCACCCTCGCGGCCATCGGGCGGGCTCTCGGCGAATCGCTTTCCTCCCTGCTGGGAGAAGCCGAGATCGGGTACATCCTGACCCGCGCGTCGGACCGGAAACGGCTGGCGACAAACATCCGGAACGTCGAATTCCAGAGCCTCGCTTCCGGGGCGCCCGGACAGCGGTTCCACCCCATATTGAGCATCCTCATGCCGGGGGCGAACAGCGGGGAAGACTACGTCAACCACCAGGGGGACGAATTCTTCTTCGTGATCCGCGGATCCCTGGAAGTGGAGAGCAACGGAGCCTCCGTGCTGCTCGACGAGGGGGACAGCCTCTACTTCCGGGGAAACACGCCCTACCGCTGGAGGAACGTGTCCGTTCAGGAAGATACGCACCTCATGATCGTATCGACTTCCTGACGGCTTTCGGGGTGGGTTTTCCATTCGGATCTCGGAGCGCCAGGCCCCGGGCGGTAGAAGCGCGTCCACTCACACGGAACGGGTGACGCCGTTGCGTGGGCACACCGGGGATAGCCCGCAGGCGGAACACCGCGGAGTCCGGGCGACGCAAATCCTCCGCCCGTGCCACCCCAGCCGGGTGGCGAAGACCCACCACTCCGTTTTCGGCACCGCCGCGGAAAGGTCCGCCTCGATCCGCACCGGGTCTTTGGAACGGGTAAGGCCGAGCCGGAAGGAAACCCTGCCTACATGTGTATCCACGGGAATCGCGGCAACCCCGAAACAGGCACCGAGGAGGATCGCCGCCGTCTTTCTTCCCACCCCCGGAAGCCCCGTGAGCTCTTCCATGCTCTTCGGCACGTTCCCTCCATGCCGGGAAAGCAGCCCCTCGGCGATCCCCTTGAGCGCCTTCGCCTTGTTGCGGTAGAACCCCGTGGGGCGGACCGCTTCCTCGATCTGCTCCTGCGAAGCCGTCGCAAATGACTCCGGGCCGGGATATCGGGCAAAGAGCGCAGGAGTCACCTGGTTGACCCGGTCGTCGGTGCATTGGGCGGCCAGCACGGTTGCCACGAGCAGTTCGAAGGGAGTCCGGTACTGAAGGACTACACCGGCGGACGGATACGCCCGGGCGAGATAATTAAGGACGAAGGGAACAGGCCCCGGACCGTTTCCCCGGGGCATCAGGCGGGGCTCCGCCGGTAAACCACCACATCGTACCCTTGCACGTCCACTTCGAGCAGGACGCCCTCCACCTCGCAGGTGAACATCTTCCCGGGTCCCAGGAATTCATCCTCCGGCGTGAGGAGAAACGCGTCGCGTTCGGAAAGCCAGTCCAGCATCCCCCGGACCTCCCGGAAGGTCATGTCGAACGCGGTGATGATGCTGTAGACCTTCCCTTTGTGCTCGATGGGATAGATCTCCATCTCCCCGTTTGCCATCCGTTTCCTTTCCTGCTTTACGTGAGGGTTTTCCCTATTATACGCTGTAT
The DNA here is from genome assembly GCA_035464915.1 of Candidatus Limnocylindria bacterium. GTDB lineage: Bacteria > Desulfobacterota > Deferrimicrobia > Deferrimicrobiales > Deferrimicrobiaceae > CSP1-8. The sequence goes on along the minus strand of DATHRT010000145.1, from coordinate 1,888 downwards.
CCCCGACCGCGAGAAAAGGCGAGAGGAAGGACAGAGGCCTTGCTTCTTCGAGACATCCTTGCGCACAACGCCCGGAACCATCCTCGCCGGACGGCCCTTTCCTCGGAACATGTCGTTATATCCCATGCGGATCTTCTCGACCGGGTGCGTCGGCATGCGGCCGCGCTTGCCGCCCTCGGGGTGACAAGGGGTGACCGGGTAGCGATTCTGTCGCAAAACTCCCCCTCCTACGTGGAGCTCCTTTTCGCCGTTACGCAACTCGGAGGAGTCCTGGTCCCGCTCAATTATCTGTCCGTCGTCCGGGAACACAGGACCATCCTTCTGGACGCGAAGCCGCGGTATCTCCTGTTCGCCGGAGAGTTCGAGGCTACGGTAAGCGCCCTGCGCCCGGATCTGCCCGATACAGTCGAAGTCGTTCGGATCGGGCGCGGCGGCGATGGATACCCCGGCCTGTCGAACGGCGGCCGCGGGGAGGCCGCGCTGCCGCTTGCCCATGTCGCGGTAGCGGAACAAGACGTCGCGCTGCAGATTTACACTAGCGGGACCTCGGGCAGCCCACGGGGCGCCATGCTCTCCCACGCGAACCTGTTGGCGGCCTGTGCCATCGTCGCGCAGGAGGTCGGGCTTTCCCGGAACGATGTCTTTCTCTCCTGCAACCCCCTTCCGTTCATGGCGGGGGTAGGAAGACTGCTTCGATTTCTTTATGTCGGCGCAAGCATCGTCATACGGCACGATTTCGACCCCGAAGAGATCCTGCGCACGATCGAGCGGAAAAGCATCACCCATGTCCTGTTCACCCCCACGATGATGGCCCAGATCATGGATCTCCCCTCCGCGGACCGCTTCAACCTCGCCACCCTTCGGAAGGTGCTCTACGGCGGCCCTTCCATCCCCCTCGATCTGCTGAAACGGGCCATCCGGTTCTTCGGGTGCGACATGGTCCAGTCGTACGGCCAGGTCGAGTCCGCGGGCGTCCTCACCTTCCTGCAGCCCGAGGACCATTCCCTGGACGAAGGTGCCCCCTATATGCGCAGGCTGACGTCGGTGGGGAAGGAAGCGATCGGCGTCGAGGTCCGGGTGGCGGGCGAAGGGGGGACGGAGCTTCCCCCTGGCCAGGTGGGCGAAGTGATCGCCCGCGGGAAAAACATCTTCTCGGGATATTACGGGGACCCCGGGTTCTCCGCGGAAGTGCTCCGTAGCGGCTGGCTGTACACGGGGGACGTGGCGTCATTCGACGAGGAGGGGTACCTCTACCTCCTCGACCGGAAGCGTGACACGCTGATGATCGGGGGGATCTCGGTCTATCCGCGCGAAATCGAAAATGTCATCAGGGAGCATCCCTCTGTGGCGGAGGTCGCGGTCGTCCCGTGCCCCGACTACACCCTGGGGGAGGTCCCCGTGGGCATCGTGGTGCTCAAGGAGGGGAGGCAGGCGGATATCGACTCGCTTCTCGAACACTGCCGAACCAACATGGCCCCCTTCAAGGTCCCCCGGGCGATCGAGTTCACGTCCTCCCTCCCGAAAAACAGCGCGGGAAAGGTGCTGAAGGCGAAGCTGAAGGAGACGATGGTGAGAGGGGACATCACTCGCCGAACACCTCGACCGTGAAGGAATAGAGTTCCGCGTCCTCTTTCCATGCGTCCGTGGGGAGGCCCGCCTTCACGCACACCTGGGAAAGAAACGTTTCGCGATCCCACCCGTGTTCGACAGCCACCTGCGGAAGGAGCAGCCCCCGTTTCGCCCCCTTTTGGATCATCAGCCCGTGCACGCCTGCCTGCACATCCTCCGGCCGGACCGGTAGCAGGGGAGTCAGGACGGAGATCTCGATCCGCACTTCCCCTGCTTCCCCTGCCGTTACCCGGGGGAACCGCGGGTCCTCGGTCGCCGC
>DATHRT010000144.1:0-10360 GCA_035464915.1 Candidatus Limnocylindria bacterium | reverse complement strand
ATAGGTTCCCTTGTCGTCTCGTTTCATTTTCAACTAGTCAACGAACAGCGTCCCCCCGCCGCCTCCTTTTCGGCGAACCAGATTACCAGGTATACCTGGAAAACAATTTATACCTGGGGTTGTAGAAGTCAAATCTTTTTTGAGGGTATAATGGCGGCTATGGAAAAGAAGAAAGGACCACCGCGGCATTACCCGACGACGATCTGCACTCGCGTTTCGGAAAAGACGTTCAGTCGGCTGGCGAAATTGGCCCTGGATGAGGATCGGCCGGTTTCGTGGATAGTCAGGAGAATCCTCGTCCAACACCTGGAGGCCCAGGACAAGAAGGGGCGAAAATAGCGCCCAGGATGTTTTTTATCTCCCCGTCCTGAAGAGATCAACGACCCCCTGCTCCCCTTGGAACTCCTTCCCCCTGTGGCAAATTGGCTCAGTTGTCGGCTTACGAACCCTCGGAGGGCTCCCCCGCTTCGGGTACAGTTCGGGGACGGGGTACAGTTCGGGGACGTTCTTAAACTTTTCAAGGCATGGGACCGGATTCCCTCCGTTGGAGGGGGAGATTACCCGATTTTCCGCGCCAAATCCCCGGCGAAGACGGGGTAGGAGCGCCGAAGAAGCGGGATCTGGGCGCGCATCAGTGCGAGGTCGGACGGGGAAGGGGAGGGCGTTTCCGGAACCTTCTCCGGCATGAGGGGGAATCCCGTCTGCTTCCGCACCTCATCGCCCGATACGCCGGGATGGAGGGAGGCAAGACGCCACTCGGCAGCGTCGCCGTCATACTCCATCGTGCAAAGGGGCGTGATGAGCTTCGTGGGGCCTCCCCGACGCCATGGGTAATGCGGGGTGCTCGCCGCGGAAGTGATGAAATCGCATTTCTCCACAAACACGCGGGGGGAGTGGGCAAGCGTCACCAGGACGACGCGCCGAGTCATGTAGTAGAGCATCGCCGAGCCCGCCCCTCCGGGAAGGCGGACGCGGGGGGCGGCGTACTCCCCGATGCAGGTAAGGTTGATGTTCCCCTTCCGGTCGACCTGGGCGCCCGACAGGAAGAAGAGGTCGAGTTTCCCCCGCTGTGCCAGGTCGAACAGCTCCCGGGAACCGTCGGTCACGGGGGTGTCCTCCGACCCGAAGAAAAGGAACTTTCCGTGTCCGGCATGACGGGCCCTTGCGTGGAGCACCCCCAGGAGAGGAACGGGAGAGAGAGTTCCCACCGCCGTCCGCTCGAAATCGCGAACCTCGAGGGACACCTGGAAGGCCAGGTATTCCTCCGGGAGGCATCCTTCGAGGGCGAGGGCCATGGCGCGTCAGACCGCCTTCCCGCAGGCAAGCCTTAAGTACTCGTCCTCGGTCTTCCCGAGGACGAATCGGGACAGATACTCCGAAAACCCCTCCGGCGTCTTCGCCGCCGCGAGGTACTCCTCGACGTGGGCGCGGTCGATCCCGTAGACGTGGACGCATCCTGCCGGGTGGGCGCCCCGAGGCGCCACGACGACCAGATCGATGTGGAGGGCGGAGAGGAAGATCTCCCCGGGACGGGCGGCGAGTTTTTCCGCCGGGACGACTTCCTCCACGGTTACGATGGCCCGCTTCGCCGCGAGGACGGCGAGCCGGTCCGACTCGAGAGCGGAACAGACGACGTTTCCCAATTCATCGGCGCGGATCGCGTGGATGACCGCCCAGTCCGGACGGATCGCCGGCACGACGAAGATCTCGTTTCCCGAATACGGGTCCTTGACGATTCGGAAATCCTCCCGGACTTTTTCGTAGTCTGTCCCGGCGAATCCGAGCATGGGGTGGAACGGCAATCCGGAGGCTCCAGCCTGGAGACCGGCCAGGATGCCGGGTCAGGAGTGTTCGTGCGTGACGATCCGCCCGCTTTCGACTCCCCGCCGGAAGTTCGGCGCCATGCCGAACTCCCCCATCGATATCTGGGGAAACTCGATGGAGCGGGCGCACCCTGCGCCGACCAGCAGGTCGACGTTGATCCCCCCCACGGGAACGACGACGAGATCGAGGTCCCTCTTCTTCTGCCGGACCAACTCCCGGACGAACGCCATCGGGCTCATGATCATCGCTCCGCCGATCGCGATCTTCGCCCCCGAAGGTACGGCGGCGGCGGCCTCGGTAAGCGTTACGAACTGTGCCTGATTCATGAATGGGGCCTCCTATGCCCTGTGGCTCGCCAACCGTAGCTCCGAAATCTCGGTCGGATTGCGGCGATGAAGAGTAAAGGATGGTGCCCGGGGGGGGAATCGAACCCCCACGGCTTATTCAGCCTCGGGATTTTAAGTCCCGTGCGTCTGCCAGTTCCGCCACCCGGGCGCTTCCCCGTACGATACCATGAAAACTCAGCGAACGATCCCGAGCAAACCGAGGCCATCTCGAAACAGCAGGACCGCAAATAAAACGAGCAGCATGGCGAGAGCGCGCATGAGGACGGAGTAGGTTCGCGGCCCCAGCAGATGCTTCGACCTGCCGGCCAGCACTGCCAGCAGCACTTTGGAGCCGACGAGGCAGACGTAAAAACCGCAGATGAATGCCGCGGCAGCGGATGGTCCCGTTTTCCATCCCTTGAGGACCGTCGGAGCTCCGACGGTCAGCCAGAACAGGTAGGGGTGGGGACTCAACGCGTTGACTATCGCTCCTTTCCGGAGCGATTGCGGATCGGCCACCACGGCGGCGGGGTCCTGCATTTTCGCGCGGAATGTTTCCCGGGCCATGTGCAGCAGGAAGAACCCTCCGAGGATCGAGATCGCTCCCAGCAGGGCTCCTGCGCCTGACAGCTTTGCCAGGAGGAACGTCGAGACCAGGATGATCGGCAGGTCCGTCAGAAGGGGGGCTGCCGCGATCTTGATTCCCTCCCGGGCCCCGTGGCGGATCGTCTGGGAAAGAACCATGGCAAGGAGCGGGCCGGGCGAGAATCCCGCCGACAGTCCCAGAACGATACCTGCGCCCAGAAAAAAGAGCAATCTGTCCGGTTCTCCGTTCGCCTTCCCGGCGGGCGAGAAAGAAACAGGGACTCAACAGGAGTTGGCTAAGTCCCTGAAAACATTGGAGGCAGCACCCGGATTCGAACCGGGGAATAAAGGATTTGCGGTTCGCGGAAATCTTCGGCTTGATAGACGAGGTAAATGCATCCGGAAAAGGCGAGGTCAAGTCTCCTTCGACTTGTTCCCTGTCTTCTCCCCGGCAAGTGCATCGATTGCGGCCTTGACGCAGACTCCGTCCTGCTCGGGTTGTGCACCGCTCACGCCGATCGCGCCGACGATCCGGCCGTCCTCGATCAGCGGGACCCCACCATCGATCGGCAGGGCGCCGGGCAGCCCGAGGTTTTGCAGGCGACCTGCCACGATCCCTTCCTCGAACAGCTTGGTCGAACGCTTGAAGGCCACGGCTGTGCGCGCTTTCTCGATCGCGACGTCGGAGCTGGCGGTCTGGGTGCCGTCCATTCGCTCGAAGTACACCAGCACGCCGCCCGGATCGACGACCGCAACGGCCACGGTCCAACCGTTCTTCTTCCCCTCGGCGATAGCCCCAGCGCTCGCCTTGCGCGCCGTCTCGAGGGAAACGGGTGCGCCGTATGGGTTCGTAAGCCGCTGCGTGAAGAGGGGATCGCCCGGGTCCGGAGGCTGCCGACGGGATTTCATGGCACGTAAGGTAGGTATTACCACGGGCCCGTTGTTGTCAATGCGTCTGACCCCGCTTGCATCCCGGCCGGACAGAAAAAATGCCCACAAATTTTCTCCAGGCCCTTGATTTTCATGGAGGCGGCACCCGGATTCGAACCGGGGAATAAAGGATTTGCAGTCCTCTGCCTTACCACTTGGCTATGCCGCCGTAGTCGTATTCTCGGCCGAAGCGAGGCGCGGTGTCAAGTGTGGCAGGGTGCGCCCCCGGTCCCCGAAGGACCGGCCCGGATTCATTTATTTCGATAAAGTGATACTATTATTTCTGTCCGTTCCGCTTTTGGTCCGCCCCGGAGGTCCTCTTGGCCGCTACGATTTTCATTACCGGAGTTGCCGGGTTCATCGGGTCCCACGTCGCGGAAGCCCTCCTTCTCCGGGGCGACCGTGTCCACGGACTGGACAACTTCGACCCCTTCTACGACCGGTCGCTAAAGGAACGGAACCTGGCGGTCCTGTCCCCCTACCCGGAGTTCCGCTTTACGGAAGGCGATATCCGGGACGAATCCGCGCTTGGCCGGTGGGGGGACTCCTCCCCCGCAGATGCGCTCATCCACCTGGCCGCGAAGGCGGGCGTTCGCCCCTCGTTGGCAGATCCCGTAGGGTACGCTGATGTGAACGTGTCGGGCACCGCGCGTATCCTTGCGTGGGCGAGGAACCGGGCCCTCCGCCGCGTTCTGTTCGCTTCGTCCTCGTCGGTGTACGGCGGGAACTCGAAGATCCCCTTTTCCGAGGACGACCCCGTCGACCACCCGGTAAGCCCTTACGCCGCAACGAAGAAGGCGGGGGAGCTATTGTGCCACACGTACTGCCACCTGTACGGGATGAACATAGCGTCACTGCGCTTCTTCACCGTGTACGGTCCGCAGCAGCGACCGGAGATGGCGATCCACAAGTTCACCAGGCTTCTCCACGAGGGGAAGGAAATCGACGTCTACGGGGACGGGTCGAGCAGGCGCGACTACACGTACGTCGACGACGTCGTGGGCGGGGTCCTGGGCGCGCTCTCCGCGCCGCCCGGGTACCGGATCTACAACCTCGGGGAGTCCGCCACGATCTCCCTATCTGACCTCATCGGCCTGCTGGAGGAGGCCACCGGAATCCGGGCGAACCGCCGGTTTCTGCCGGTGCAGCCGGGGGATGTTCCCGTGACCTTCGCGGACATCACCCGCGCCCGCGCGGAAATCGGATACGACCCGAAAATCCCCGTCACGGAGGGGGTTACAAGGTTTGTGCGATGGTATCGGGGCAACCTGGCCAAATCAACCTTTCGAGGAGGTGACCGATGAAGATCACATTGTCCGTAATCAAGGCGGATATAGGCTCCATCGGAGGCCATATCCAGCCGAGTGCCCGGCTTGTCGAGGCGGTGCGAAAGTCCGTTGCCGACAAGGGGAGAAAGCTTCTGATTGACTTCCACGTGGGATACACCGGCGACGATATCGCGATTCTCATGACGCACGAGGGAGGGGTCCTGTCCGAACAGGTCCACAAGCTTGCCTGGGACACCTTCCTTGCGGGGACAGAGGTGGCGAAGGCGCAGGGGCTCTACGGCGCCGGCCAGGACCTGCTGAAGGATTCCTTCTCCGGAAACGTGAAAGGGATGGGGCCCGCCGTCGCCGAGCTGGAATTCGAGGAGAGGCCGAACGAGCCGTTCCTGCTCTTCGCTGCCGACAAGACCGACCCCGGCGCGTACAACCTCCCGTGCTACCTTGCGTTCGCAGACCCCATGTTTAGTTCCGGGCTCATCCTTTCCCCCAAGGTGGGAGCAGGGTTCACCTTCCGCATCATGGACGTGGAGTACACCGACGGGGATCGGGTGATCGACTTGAACGCACCGGAGGATCTCTATGACATCGCCGCGCTCCTGAGAGACCAGGAGCGATTCGTCGTCGAGTCGATCCGGTCCCGTGCCACGGGGGATATCGCCGCCGCGGCGAGCACCACGAGGCTCCACAATATCGCAGGGAAGTACACCGGCAAGGACGACCCCGTGATGCTCGTCCGGGTCCAGGGGAACTTCCCCGCCACGGGCGAAGTCCTCTCGCCGTACACCATCGGCCACTTCGTGGCGGGGTTCATGCGCGGGAGCCATCACGGGGCGCTGATGCCGGTACCGAAAAACACCGGGACCTCGTTCTTCGACGGGCCGCCGATCGTCTCCTGCCTGGCCTTCAGCGTCAGGAACGGCAAGCTCACCGAGCCCGCAGACCCCTTCGACCATCCGTACTGGGAGTACGTGCGGACAAGGGTATCTGCCAAGAACGAGGACCTGCGGCGGCAAGGCTTCTTCGGCCCCGCCATGCTCCCGTACAGCGAGCTTGAGTATGGCGGGATCGTGGAGAGGCTTACGAAAATGGATTCCCTCTTCCACGTCCTGACGCCGCGGGAAGAGGTGAAAGCGTAAGGGAGGAAGTACCGGGCGGGCACCCCGCCCGCCCGGCAATTTCCGGGAAGGGGGAGGGATGGCCGGCGGAATCCGGTTCCGGTTCGACTTTTCACTCGTGCACGAAGGGAACCTCCGCAACGGAGAGGGGCTCACCCCCCGCCAGATGGGCAGGGCGGTCCGGCGCGCGGAGCGGGTGGCGCAAAAGCTCATCTCCCGGCACGCGGCGGGGGAGATCGGGTTTCCCGGACTCCCGTTCCTTGAAAAAGAGGCGCGCGCCGTTTCCCGGTTCGCCGCGGGGATGCGGAAGCGGTTTACCCATCTCATCGTCCTGGGGATCGGCGGGTCCGCGCTGGGGACCAAGGCCGTCTTCGAGGGCGTGGGAGAGGCTGGGGTCCGGAAGGGGCTTCGCCTTGCGGTGGCCGACAATGTGGATCCCGACGGGTTCTTCCCGCTGCTGCGCTCTCACCCGATGAAGACCACCGCGGTCGTTGCCATCAGCAAGTCCGGCGGGACCGCGGAGACGAACGCCCAGCTCGCGCTGGCCATCCAGGCCCTGAAACGGGCCAACGGGAAGAAGTGGAAGGACCACCTGGTGATCCTCACCGACCCGGAGAAGGGGGTGTTCCGCCGGTTCGCCGACTCACTGGGAGTCGCCTCGTTTCCCGTGCCTCCGAATGTGGGGGGGCGGTTTTCGGTCCTGTCCCCCGTAGGTCTCCTCCCGCTGGCCGCCGCGGGCGTTTCCGTGGAGAATCTGCTGGCCGGCGCCCGGTGGATGGAGTCGACATTTCGCAGGAGCAAGCGGGGGAAGAACCCTGTCCTGGCCGCCGCCGCCGTCTACTCCCACTACCTGATCGACAACCCGAAGCCCGTGCACGTCTGGTTCACGTACGGGGAGGGTCTTGCGCGCGTGGCCGAATGGTGGCAGCAGCTCTGGGGAGAGAGCCTGGGGAAGCGAAAGGGCGCGGATCCCCCCGTGGGGCAGACGCCGGCCCGTGCGGTCGGGGTGACCGACCAGCACTCGCAGGTGCAGCTTTACCAGGACGGTCCCGCCGACAAGCTCTTCACCTTCGTGAAGTGGATGACCGGCAGGGAGAAGGGGAACGTCCCTTCTTCCGGGTTTGCCCCCGGGATGGAGGTCCTGGGGAATAGGCCTCTTCGCGACCTGTTCGATGCAGAGTTCGAGGGCACGATCGGCGCCCTCTGGGAGGCGGGCCGCCCCATCGTCCGGATGGAGGTGGGGAAGAGGGATGAGGCCCACCTGGGAGCATTCCTGCAATTCTGGGAGTGGGTGACCGCCATCGCAGGGGAGTGCGCGGGGATCGACCCCTTCGACCAGCCCGGCGTGGAGAAGGGGAAGGTCATCACCCGCGCCCTCATGGGCGAAAAAAGTTCCGCGAAACGACGGACCGCGTTTCTCCGCAAGAAGCGGAACCGGGTGAAGGCCGAGATCCGGCTTGCTGGGAGAACACCTTTCCGGGGGAAGCGCCGGCAAGGAGCCGCCCTCGATACCGTGCCGGGAAGGAGCTAGCCGATGGGGGGAAGGATCCACCTGCTTCCCGACGGCGTGATCGACCAGATCGCCGCCGGGGAGGTGGTCGAGAGGCCGTCCTCCCTCCTGAAGGAACTCCTGGAGAATGCCGTCGACGCCTCCGCGGACAGGATCGAGGCGGAGGTCTTCGGCCCGTTCCCCTTCTCGCTCCGGGTCTCCGACAACGGCGTAGGCATGACGGCGGAGGAGGCCGAAGCTGCCGTCCGCCGCCACACCACGAGCAAGATCGCCTCGGCCGAGGATCTCCAGAAGCTTTCCACCTTCGGGTTTCGGGGGGAGGCCCTCCCCTCGATCGCCTCGGTGTCCCGACTCCGGATCCTGACCCGGCCGCCCGGCCAGGACCTTGGCACGGAAATCGTCGTGGCGGGAGGGAAGATCCAATCGATGGGGGAAGCCGGCGCTCCGCGCGGAACGACCGTCGAAATGACGAACCTCTTCGGGAACATCCCCGCCCGGCTGAAATTTCTGAAAACCCCCCGGACGGAGATGGCCCATCTGTGGGAGGTATTCCACGGCGTAGCTGTCCCCAGCGAGGGGATTTCCTTCCGGATGGGGGACGGAAGGACCGAGGTATCCTACGAGGGGGGGGAATCGCGCCTGGACCGGGCAAAGCGGCACGCGGGCGAGGGGAGCAAGTACCTCGTTCCCCTTTCTCTTTCCTCGGCCTTTTTCCGGGTCACCGGCTGGGCCGGGCTGCCCCACCTCTCCCGGATCGGCGCCTCGGGGGTCCACTTCTTCGTCAACGGCCGGCATTTCCGAGACAAGGGGGTGTTCGCTGCCGTTCGGGAGGCGTACCGGGGGATCCTGCCCCCCGACCGGCATCCGGTGATCTACCTGTTCCTCGATTGCGACCCCTCCGAGGCCGATGTAAACGTCCACCCCGCCAAGATGGAGGTGCGCTTCCGGTACGGGAAGGACCTGTTCGAACTGGTGCGTCATGCGATCGGGGAAGCACTGGGGGAGATTCCGGCATCCCCTACCGTCGTTTCCTCCCCGTCTGGCGCAGAAGTCCGTCTGGGGCACCCACTCCATCCGAAGGCCGGCGCACAGGCGTGGGAGAACCTGTTCGGTGACACCGCGTTGCCGTCCCCCCTGTTCCGCGCCGAGGGGGACGACTTCCCCGCTTCGGAGAGGGAGGGGGGGTTCGGGGCGCTCCGGCCCGTCGCCCAGATTCTGGGAACGTACATTGTCTGCGAGGGGATGGAGGGAATGGTGATCATCGACCAGCACGCGGCCGACGAGCGGATCGTCTTCTCCCGGCTGAAGGATTCCTACCTCGGGAAGAACGCGCCCGTCCAGCGGTGGCTGGTGCCGCAGGTCGTCTCCCTCCCGGGGGCGGGCAGGAAGGAGCGCACCGAGGTCGAAGGGTTTTTGTCGGAGGTCGGATTTCTTTGCGAGTCCTTCGGTGAAAACACGTTCAAGATCTCCGGGGGGCCCGCCATCCTGGGCCATTTCGACCTCCAGCGCTGGTGGAAGGACCTGGGCGACTTTCTCCTCTCCCAGGGCGTCGCACCGAAGGGGATCTTCGATGCGGACCGGGAGTTGTGGCGCATCGCATGTCATGCCTCCTTGCGGGGCGGGATGCCGCTCGAAAAGGAAGGGATGCGGGCCCTCCTTTCCGACCTCGACCGCGCGTTCGCATCACACAGTTGCCCGCACGGGCGCCCCGTATGGGTGAAGATTTCCGCCGCCGAGATGAAGCGGATGTTCGGCCGCACGTAACCTCCCCATGGGTGATAACCGGATTATCGTCCTGTCAGGTCCCACCGCGTCCGGGAAGACGGCGATCGCGATCTCCCTCGCGCGCGTATTCCCTCTGGAGATCGTCAGCGCCGATTCGATGCAGGTCTACCGCGGCATGGACATCGGGACGGCGAAGCCGACCCCTGCCCAACGGGCGGAAGTCCCCCACCACCTCGTGGACGTGGCGGATCCGGACGAGAAATTCAGCGCCGGCCGTTTCGTGGCCGGGGCCGAGGAGGCGATCCGCGGCATCCGGAAAAAGGGCCGCCTTCCGCTCGTTGCCGGGGGAACGGGGATGTACATCCGGTCGCTCCTTCGGGGGCTCGACGCGCTTCCTTCCGACCCGGGCGTCCGGGCCCGGCTCACCCGCCGCTGGGAGGAGGACAGGGGGAAGGCGCTGTATGGCGAGCTCCAGCGCATCGACCCGGTCTCCGCGGCGAAAATCCATCCCTCGGACCGGATCCGGATAGTACGGTCCCTCGAGGTGGCGGAAATGACGGGAGAGCCGGCAAGCGCACGAAAGGTGAGCTGGGCTTCCGGGGGAAGCCGCTACCGGGTCCTGTTTCTGGTGGTTTCGATCGAACGGGAGGAGCTGTACCGGCGCATCGACCGGCGGGTGGAAGAGATGTTCCGCGCGGGGCTTGTCGAGGAGGTGAACGGGCTTCTTGCCAGGGGGTACGGCCGGGACCTTGCGAGCATGGGGGCGCTCGGATACCGGCACGTTCTCTCGCATCTTCTGGACGGGATTTCCCGGGACCAGGCGGTCGATCAGATGAAGCGGGACACCCGCCGGTACGCGAAGAGGCAGGTCACCTGGCTGTCGGGGGAGACCGGGGTGTTCCGGCTTAAGGAGGGAAGGGTGTCCGAAGCGGCCGCCGAAGAGGCCAGAAAGTTATTGTTTTGACCCTCTTTTTCCAATAAATTACATATTTACCCTCTACAAGGAGCGCGGATGATTCTCCAATACCTCGACTTCGAGAGGCCGATCGTTGATCTGGA
>DATHRT010000143.1:0-8930 GCA_035464915.1 Candidatus Limnocylindria bacterium | reverse complement strand
ATGGTGGGGGGGACGGTGATGGGGCTTCTGGCCGGCCTGCACTACTGGTTTCCCAAGATGACCGGCAGGATGCTCAGCGAAACGATGGCGCGTCCCGCCTGGCTGCTGATCTTCATCGGCTTCAACGTCACCTTTTTCACCCAGTTCATCCTGGGATTCGAGGGAATGCCGAGGCGCTACGCGGAATACCCCGCGCAATACCAGGCCTTAAACATCTTGTCCACTGTGGGGTCGTGGATCCTCGCGACGGGGATTTTGATCATGTTCGCGAACTTCGTTCGCACGCTTTTCCGGGGCGCCCCCGCCCCACCGAACCCCTGGAAAGCCCTCTCCCTGGAGTGGCAGACGGGGTCGCCGCCGCCGACGGAGAATTTCGAGGAAATCCCGACGGTCACCGACTGGCCGTACGGGTATGCGGGGAGGCAAGATTGATGGACCGTATCGCGTATTCGTCGACTCACCAGCCGGAAACCACGCACAGGGCGCAGCGGGGGGTTCCCCGCAGCGGCCTGTGGAGCGAGGGAGAGATTGCTTCGAGCGGAACCGGCAGCGAGCGGGCGAAGATCGCGAGCGTAGCTGCGGGGAAGCCCCCCGCAAGCCCGTGCGCGGCACGGCCTCCTGCGCCGGGTTTTCCCGGCGGCGGATCGGGACGTCAGTCTGTTTCCGGGACGGGGCCTACGGCATGAGCGGGCCGAGTACCCACCAGGAGACGGGGATGACGGGGCACGAAGGACACATGGACCCGGCCACGGCCCGCGAGGCCGCAACGCTGGGGATCTGGACGTTTCTCGCCACCGAGGTCCTGCTCTTCGGGGGGCTGTTCACCGCCTACATCATCTACCGGATCAAGTTCCCCCAGATGTTCTACGAGGACCACCTGAAGCTGGACCGCGTCCTCGGGGCGGTCAACACGGTGGTGCTGATCGGCAGCAGCCTCACCGTCGCGCTCGGCATTGCGGCGATCCGCAAAGGGAGGGTGGGGCTCCTCAAGCTGTACCTCTCCCTCACCATCCTGCTGGCCGGGGTCTTCCTGGGGATCAAATACATTGAATACATGGAGAAGTTCTCCCACGGGCTGTTCCCGAATACGGACATGTTCTTCTCGCTCTATTTCATGCTGACCGGTCTGCACGGCATCCACGTGCTTGTGGGGATGGTGGCGCTGGGAACGGTTCTCTTCCTTGCCGGGAAGGGGAGATATTCCGAAAGCTACCACACCCCGGTCGAGATTACGGGGTTATACTGGCACTTCGTGGACCTGGTATGGATCTATCTGTTCCCGCTGCTGTACCTGGTGGGGTAGGGGGAAGGCGATGAAGGAACACGATTCCGGCATCAGAATATACCTCGTCGTCTGGGGCGCCCTCGTCGTTCTCACGGCGGTCACCGTCGCGGTTTCCTACGTGCACCTCGGGTTGATGAACGTCGTCGTCGCCCTCCTCGTCGCTTCCGTGAAGGCGTCGCTCGTCGCACTGTTTTTCATGCACCTCCGGTACGAAAGCAAACTCGTCTGGGGGTTCGCCCTCACACCGGTGTTTTTCCTCGTTCTCATCATCGCGGGTACGCTTTTGGACACCTCGTTCCGTTGACGCCACGGCGTGTGTCCCCGCCGGGGAAAAAGGGGGGAGAATCGATGCTCGGCAGGGTTACCGTGGGGCTCTTCTTCGTTCTGCTCATCTGGGGAAATCTTGTCGCGGGGCTGAAGGCCGGGCTGGCCTGTCCCGACTGGCCCCTCTGTCACGGGAAGATCCTCCCGCCGTTTCGCGTGGACATCTACCTGGAGTTCCTCCATCGGGTGATTGCGGCGGTGGCGGGGGTTGCCCTGGTGACGCTGTCCTACCGGCGTTTCCGGGCGTATCGGGGCGTCGCGAGGATCGTCCCGGTATCCGCGGTATCCCTCCTCCTCGCCGAGATCGTGATGGGCGGGGCGGTGGTCCTCCTGGAGCTGCCGATCCAGCTCACCACCGTCCATTTCGTCACGGGGCTTTTTATATTCCTGTTGGCCTATTACATGATGTCCTTCGACGGTGTTGTCCTGCCGCCTTCCTTCTCCCTCAAGGGGTATCCCGGCCTGTTCTTCGGTATGGGGGTCCTCGTGTTCCTGCTGGCGGCGATGGGAGCGTACGTCCGTCACGCGGGGGCCGGGCTTGCCCTGCCCGACTGGCCCACGTCGCTCGGCGGCCTCATCCCGGGCGTTCTCGCCGATGGGGTCCTCATCCAGTTCTCCCACCGGGTGCTGGCCGTCCTCGTTGCGCTCACCATCGTCGCGTTCTGGGCGGCGGCGGCACTGGATGATCGCCTGAGGAGGCACCGGCGCATGGCCGTGGGCCTTTTCTGCATGATTCTGGCGCAGATTGCCATCGGTGGAGCCGTGGTGCTGACCCGGCTCTATTTCCTCTCCACGGCGCTGCACCTGGCCGTGGCGCTGGTAATGCTCATGATGCTTGCCCGGATGTGGGTGAGAGAACTCTCTCCCGGGGGGACGTCGTCATAAAGGCAACCGCCCTGACAAGAAAACCCGCCGAGGGGGAGGAAGGGGGAAGCCCGGCCGAACTGGCCGGCTCGGCTCTTCTGATCTCGAAACCCGGCATCGTATCGGGCGTTGGGCTTGCCGGGCTTGCCGGGATGGTCCTGGCGCAAAAGGGGATGCCCGCCGCCGGCATCGTGGTCCCCTGCCTCGCGTGCGTCATCGGCGCTGCCTCCGGGGCCGCGGTCATGAACGGCATCCTCGACTCTCCGCTCGATGCCCGGATGCCCAGGGTGTCGGGCCGGGTCGAGGCGATGAAAAGGGTCGGCAGCGGGGGAGCACTTGCCCTCTCCCTCGGTCTTATCCTGGCCTCGCTTTTCCTTTCCTACCGCTATTTCCACGGGATGACCGCCGCTCTCGTGCTTGCCGCCGTCCTGTCCTACACGCTCCTGTATACCCTCTTCCTCAAGCGGCGTTCCCCCTACGGGACGATTCCGGGAGGGATTCCGGGGGCGCTTCCCGTTCTCATCGGGTATTCCGCGGTGGCCGGCCGTATCGGGATGGACGGCATCATCCTGTTCCTCGTGATGATCCTCTGGCAGCCGCCCCACTTCTGGACCCTGGCGCTCGAGCACAGGGAGGAGTACCGGGATGCGGGAGTTCCCGTTCTTCCCGTCGCCCTGGGCGAGCCGTACACCAAGGTCCTCATCTTCCTCTATGGCGTGAGCCTCCTGCCGGCGACCCTCGCCCTCTGGGCCTTCGGCTACTGCTCGGGAGCCTTCGCGCTGATTGCCATCGTCCTCTGGTGCTTCTTTCTTCTGTCTTGCTATCGCAACGTGGTCGGCCGCCGCAGGTATCGCAGGGCGTTCGGTGCCTCCATCCTGTACATGATGGGAATTCTGCTGGCGGTGATCGTCGACGTGTCGACGCGCTCCTAAGAACAGGGACGTTCCTAAGAACTCTTCCTCCCCTGCGGCGTGGGCCGCGGTCGTGCACCCGGCGGCAAGTGCCGGATCCCGGGGCCCCTGGCTCGCCGGCCTTAGGATCCCCGGCTGCAGGATCCTTCCATGACGCCTCGACGCAAAGGGTGTATTGTCAAGGCCCCCCCGCGCGGTAGTAGGATGGGACCATATGCCTTTCGGGAAAGGAGCCAGGGAATGAGTCTTCTGGTCGTCGGCTCGATGGCGTTCGACAGCATCCGGTCTCCCTTCGGGGAGGTCGAGAAGGTGGTGGGAGGGTCCGCCACGTACTTCTCCCTGGCGGCAAGCTATCTCGCCCCGGTGCGCCTGGTTTCGGTTGTCGGGGCGGACTTTCCCCCGGAGGTGATCCGGATGCTCGGCTCCCGGTCGATCGACACGAGGGGCCTCACGGTCGCCGAGGGAAAGACCTTCCACTGGAAGGGGTTTTACGAGTACGACCTCAACACGGCCCACACCGTGACGACCGAGCTCAACGTCTTCCGCGATTTCGCCCCCGTTCTCCCCGAGGAATACCGGGACACCCCTTACGTCTTTCTCGGCAACATCGCCCCCTCCCTGCAGCTGGATATCCTGAGGCAGATGCGCCGGCCGAAACTGGTCGCGCTGGATACGATGAACTACTGGATCGAGAGCAGCCCCGAGCCGTTGCGCGAGGTCATCGATAAGGTGGACATCCTGATGGTGAACGAAGGGGAAGTCCGGATGCTGACCGGGGAGTACAATCTGGTCAAGGCCGCCCGGAAGGTGATCGGGTGGGGCCCGAGCCGGGTGGTGATCAAGCGCGGGGAGTACGGCGTCCTGCACCTGTCGGACGGCACGATGTTCGCCGCTCCGGCGTATCCTCTGGAGACGATTTTCGACCCCACGGGCGCGGGCGACAGTTTCGCGGGCGGATTCATGGGGTACCTGGCCGGCCGCGGCGGCGGGGACCTCGCCGACAGTGACTTCCGTCTGGCCACCATGTACGGGAGCGCGATCGCCTCGTTCACCGTGGAGGCGTTCAGCACCGAGAGACTGCAGAACCTGACGCCGGAGGACATCTCGGACCGCCTCGGCTCATTCCTGGCGCTTACCGAGTTTCGGGTCTGATCGACCGCTTCTCGATTCCCGATAATGGATTACCTTGGCGTTGCATCCGGAAGACCGCCATCGACTGGGATGGTTGCCCCCGTTGTGGGTGTTTGGCGGGTGGCAAAGTAGAGAACCGCCCTTGCCACGTGCGTAGCCGTTATCTTCGCCTTGAGAAGATTTCGGTTGCGGTAATATTCCTCGAGGCCCTTCTCGTCCAAGCCTCGTGCCCGCATGCGGTCCGGCCCCACTTCCCCCCACAATCCGGATTTGCGGGCCCCATGGGAGAAGACCGCGTCCGGGGATACCATGTTCACGCGAACGTCGATCTCCGCGAGCTCCAAGCTGGCGATCCGGGCGAGCTGGTGCGCGGCCGCCTTGGTCGCACTGTACGCGCCGAACGTGGCCCCGGGCGCAAACACGTTCTTGGTGGAGATCAACACGATATCCCCCCCGGTATTCTGTATCCTGAAATGCCGTGCGGCCTCGGCCAGGACGTGGAGCGTTCCGTCGATGTTCACCCGTGTGAGCGTTCGAAAGGCCTCCGTGTCCATATCGGCAAGTGGGGAAACGTGCGCAACGCCCGCATTGACAACGAGCAGATCGATCCCTCCCCACTCTTGAATGACCTGGCAAAATCCTTGGGCAACGGACCTCGGTTTCGTAACATCGAGGGGGACACCGATGATTCTGTCAGGATACGTCCGCTTCAACTCCTCAACCAGCTTGGTCAGGCGATCCCCGGCCAAATCTGTTGCAGCAACGTGACATCCGTTTTCCAGCAGCCCCTGGCAGATTCCCGCGCCAATTGCACCCGCCGCCCCCGTAATGAGCGCAATGGAGCGCTGCAGGGGAAACTCTTCTTCGGCAAGTTTTGCATGCTGCAGGCTATGGTATTCCATGTCGAAGATATGATCCTCGTCCAAGCCTTCGTAGGTGCCCACGGCGGCGATTTTCATCTTTGTTTCCAGTGTCTGCGCGGCGATATCTCTTACGAGTCTGGCTTCCCCAATATTGCCTCCCGCGCATATGGCGCCGAGTCCCGGCATGAGAATGACACGAGGCATGGCATCGAATCGTTCGAGCCCGGGGGAAAGTCTCGAAGCATGCCGCTTGAAATAGGCATCGTACTGCCTTGCGTAGTCGGTGATCGCGTTCGAGATCCTCTCCCGAATTTTCTGATGGTCGTCGTAGGGAGGGTTGTCGATCCATAGCGGCAGTGCCTTCGTTCGAATCAGATGGTCGGAGGTCAAGGGGGGTGACAATGCGATCTCCTTTCCTCGATTCGAATCGACAAGATCGGGCACATCACCCTTTGTCAACGGCTGGAGAACAAACCTTCGGTAAGGCCGATCCGCATCCTCCGTCGGTATGGCCAGCAGGCCTCTCAGGATCGGAGCAATTTTCAGATACCTTTCATGGGCTGTTGTTGTGGATGTTGCCCTTCTAAATTTGAGAGATTTCTTGGTTATTCTTGCTAGGTATTTCTCCGCGCGCGTTACCAGTTCAATGGTTTTTTCATACGACGAACGAGCATCGTCACCCCAAGTGAGCAACCCATGTTTCATCAAAACCATGCCCATGCAACCGGGAGCCCCGTCGAACGCGGCGGAGGCGGCTTTTGCCAGTAAAAAGCCCGGCTTGATATAGTTGAGTACGACGACATCTTTGCCGAACGCATCCCTGGTGACTCGGTCTCCATTGCGCTGGTTGGTGAGTGCCAGTATTGCGTCGGGATGGGTGTGATCGACGTATTTGGCAGGGATGAACGCGTGCATCAGTGCCTCGATGGAGGGTCTCGCTCCTTCTGCATTTAGTCGGTGTGTTTGCAGCTCATTCGCCATGGTTGCATCCGGAAGCTCCGGAAGGGATCGCAACCGCTGCAGGTATTCGAGATCGAGCCCCACATGCCCAGCCGGTTCGATGCTTGCCAGGTCATGTCCCGATGCTTTGACGAAGAGTACCGGAATGTGTTGGCCAAGGACATTGGCATATGTTGATTTGACCGACGTGTTGCCTCCCCCATGGAGAACGAGTTCTTTTTCCTCCCCGATCAGCCTGCTCGTGTATGTCCGGAGAGCCAGATCGCTTGCGCAACGCTTCTCATAGCGGGCGATAAACCCGGACGCTTTCTCTTTCCGCCATTTATTTTTCATGAGAGTTCACGCAGGGTTCGGGAGAGCGGCACATCCTATTTCTTGCCGCTCTTCAGGGCCTGATACACGTCGTATCCTTCTTCGGGCGTCAAATTCTCGTGAACCACTTTTCTTATCGCCTGGATCATCGCGGCGGGGGCTTCGGATTGGAAGATGTTTCGGCCCATATCGACACCCGCGGCTCCCTGCTGCACGGCGTCGTACGCCATCTTCAAGGCATCCGGCTCTGGCAGTTTTTTCCCGCCGGCGATCACAATCGGCACGGGGCAGGATGCCGTAACGGTGTCGAATCCTTCGGCGACATAGTAGGTCTTGATGTATGCTGCCCCCAGTTCTGCACATATCCTTGTAGCCAATCGCATATACTTGGCGTCCCGCACCATGTCCTTGCCAACCGCCGTTACCCCGAGGACCGGGATACCATACCGGTTGCCCATATCCACCAACCTCGTCATGTTGTGTACGGATTTGGTTTCGTGCTCCCCGCCGATGAAGACCTGAACCGCCATGGCGGCGACGTTCAATCGAACGGCGTCTTCGACATCAACGGCGATTTCCTCATTCGAAAGTTCCTTGAGAATGCTCGGCCCACCACTGGACCTCAGAACGATTCCTTTCGTGAACGTCGGGGGTATGGTCGAGCGCAATATGCCACGGGTGCACATCAAGGTATCGGCATAAGGGAGGAGGGGGACAATCGTGAGGTCCACGCGTTCAAGGCCTGCGGTCGGCCCAAGGAAATAGCCGTGGTCGATGGCGAGCATCACCGTTCGGCCCGTCTCGGGTTGAAATATCTTCGACAGCCGGTTCTTGAACCCCCAGTCAAGCGAGTTGGAACCCCGCAGCGTGTACGGCTCGCTTGCCATTGGTACGTCCACGAAATAATGTTGGGTATCTGGAGGAATGCCGTCCTTGTCCGCCACGGTCGATCTCCTTTCGTAACTCAATCAATGGCTTAGATTATCACCGGTGGAATGGCATCTCAACCTCGGGGGAACCCGGTGTTGCGCATAGGGGGGTATTTTACCAACCTTGTTTTCTCCCCGGCGGAGAAAGGGCAGTTACATTTTCGAAATCAAAAGGACAAAATCGAAATTTTTCTTTTTGAGAAGGGCAAGAAAAAGATGATAACACCATGAGATTGTTACAATATCGAAAAGGCACGAAACTTGTATGTTAATTTGTAATCAAAGTTCCGTGAAAACGGAATCTTCCCCCGGAGTCCCCCTCACTTCGGGCAAGAGCAACGGCCCCGCGTCCCTCCTCGTGGGGCCGTTTCCCTTTTCTCTAGAATCCTATCGCGGACCGCCGGCATCCGTTATTGACCCGTTAGCACCGGGAGGAATAGAATTTTATTGCACCTCCCGTCGTATTCGTTATACGTCGCCCCGGACACATTGGTCCACACCCGCGTGGAGGAAACGGTGATGAAAAAACTATCTGCAGCCGCCGGCCTTGCCTGGCAGATCGCCGCTGCGGAAGCGGCCACGGCAAGGCATCCCCTCATCGAGCGCGAACATCTGCTGATCGGTGTGTGCAGCCTTCATAAGACGATGAGCTTCATCCGGTTCGTCAAGGCGCATTCCCTCCCGCTGGAGGAGATCCGCGCCGAGGGGGACCGCGTCGATGAGATCCTGTCGACCATGGGGATTTCCAGCAGCACCCTGCGAAGGGGGGTACGGTCCCGGCTTCGGCCCGGACATGCCCGACACGCCGACCAGGTGGTGCATAGAAGCGATGCGTGCAAGGAAATCTTTCGTCGGGGGAAGGAGATATCCGAGAGGGAAGGGAGCGCGGAAACAAGTGCTTTCCACCTGCTGACGGCTATCCTTTCCGATCCGGGACCGATCGTCTCCGCCGTGCTGACCGGCGCGGGGATCCAACCCGGGTTGGTCCCGCCGGATCCCCTTTCGTCACCGGTGCGCGAAGAAGTGACGGACCCTTCCCGGACCGAGGACGTGGGCACGATGGTTTCCGAACCGGAAACGGCGGAGGCGAACACCCCTGTACTCGACCGTTACGGACGGGACATCACCCGGGCGGCCCGCGAGGGGAGCCTTCTGCCGTTCGTGGATTCCGAGAGGACACGGAACACGCTCCGCCAGCTCCTCAAGGTCCTGGTGATGCCGACGAAAAACAACCCGGTGCTTGTCGGGGAGGCGGGCGTGGGGAAGACGGCTATCGTCGAGGCGCTCGCCGAGCGCGTCGCCACGGGACGGGACAGGCGCGTGCTCGCGGGGAAGAGGGTCGTGGAGCTTT
>DATHRT010000142.1:0-6820 GCA_035464915.1 Candidatus Limnocylindria bacterium | reverse complement strand
CAAACCGGCGGTAAATACCACGGCAAGAGTCAGTGCCCAAGGTCGTTTCATGAAAATTCCTCCTGTCGTCTGGTGGTTGGGTAACGATAAACAGGTCAGGCATACAATAATTTGGAAGTTTTTATATCATACCAATCCCAGAGAGGAATCCATATTTTTTTTGATGCCCTTTCCCGGGGAACCGTTTCAACCAAAATCCGTTGCCGTGCTGGGAGGTTCGCGGAACCGGGGAAGCCGGCTTTGGCGTCGTTACCCCCCTGCTCCTCTCGGGATTCCCGGGGGGAGGAGGGCGGGGGAAACGTGACGGTGGAAAGGACCGGGAATGAGGGCCGATTCCCATGGTTTTTCCTTGACATCCCTTGCCCCTTTGTATACTGTGTGCGTGGTTTGGGCGGGCGGTCTCCTCCCACACCGGTCCCAAATCATCCCCCATGTCGGATGCTACGGAGGGAAAACTGGCGCTCTTCAGGAATTTCCTTCCACTCGAAGACGGTGGGAAAAGCAGCATCTGCCCGGACATGACCCGGCAAGTGCCTGGCACCCTGGTCATTCCTCGCGGCATAATCCTTTCTCATAACCACCGAGGAGGGCTTCAGTGAGCCGAAGGAAGATAACCGTGGTCGGAGCCGGAAACGTCGGGGCGACCACCGCCCAGCGGCTGGCCGAGAAGGACTTCTGCGATGTGGTGCTGGTGGACATCGTGGAAGGGATGCCGCAGGGGAAGGCGCTCGACCTCATGCAGTCGGGGCCTGTGTGCGGATTCGATGCGAAGGTGGCCGGCGCCAACGGCTATGAAGACACGGCCGGCTCCGACATCATCGTCATCACCTCCGGCATCCCCCGAAAGCCGGGGATGAGCCGGGACGACCTTCTCAAGGTAAATGCGGGAATCGTCAAGGACGTCACCCTGAAGTCGATCGCGAAGTCTCCCGGCGCGATGATCGTTGTCGTGTCCAATCCGCTCGACGCGATGACCTATATCGCCCACAAGTACAGCAATCTCCCCGCGAACAAGGTGATGGGAATGGCCGGCATTCTCGACTCCGCCCGGTTCCGCACATTCATCGCGATGGAACTTCAGGTGTCGGTCAACGATATCACCGCGTTCGTTCTGGGGGGACACGGCGACACGATGGTGCCCTCCACGAGGTATACCACGGTGGCCGGCATCCCGGTGGAGGACATCATTCACAAAGCCAAGCTCGACGCCATCGTCGAGCGGACCCGAAAAGGAGGGGGGGAGATCGTTGCCCTCCTGAAAACGGGCTCCGCCTACTACGCACCCTCGGCCGCGGCCGTCCAGATGTGCGAATCGATCCTGCTGGACAGGAAGATGATCCTGCCCTGTGCGGTGCTTTCGCAGGGCAAGTACGACGGATGCGACGGCCTCTTCGTGGGTCTCCCGGCGAAACTGGGGGCGGGCGGGGTAGAGGAGGTCGTGAAGTTCAAGCTCTCGGCGGCGGAATCCGCCGCGCTGAAGATATCGGCCGAAGCGGTCAGGGAACTTTGCGAGGCGGTGGACCGGCTTGGCTTCTGAGGAATCCGGCTGGCCGGATTCCTCAGGTGGCGGAAAATTCCGCCGAAAGACGCTGTGATAGAACAAGGGGGGACCATCGGTCCCCCCTTCGCCCGTTTCACGAAGGGTGAATGTGGGATATACTCGGTATTTAGCGCGGATTGCGTGCGGAGGTCTTCCAGGGGGAAGAGGTATCCGTTTCCCTGATTTTCCATACATCCTGCGGTTCCCAGCGTAATAAAATTTTCCGGGAGGAGTCAAAGGGCATGAACATCCACGAGTATCAGGCCAAGGCGGTCCTGGCCAAGTACGGCGTGGCCGTTCCGAAGGGGAAGGTGGCGGATATACCGGCGGAGGCGGAAGCCATCGCGAAAGAGTTCGGAACGCCCGTCGTCATCAAGGCCCAGATACATGCGGGAGGCCGGGGGAAGGGCGGCGGCATCAAGCTGGCCCGGACTCCGGAGGAGGCGAGGGAGTACGCCAAGCAGATCATCGGCATGACCCTGGTGACCCACCAGACGGGGCCGCAGGGGAAGAAGGTGAAACGGGTCCTCGTGGAGCAGGCGGGAGCGATCAAAAAGGAGCTGTACCTCGGGATGGTCATCGACCGTGCCGTGTCGCGGGTCGTCATGATGGCGTCCACCGAGGGAGGGATGGAGATCGAGACCGTTGCCGCCCGCACGCCGGAAAAGATCCTCAAGGAGTATATCGATCCGGCGCTGGGGATGATGCCGTACCAGGCAAGAAAGCTCGCGTTCGGATTGTCGATCCCGCCCGAGCTGTCCGGCAAGGCGGTCAAGTTCATGATGGCGCTCTACAGCGCCTTCGTCGACACCGACTGCTCCCTGGCCGAGATCAACCCGCTGGTGCTGACCGAGGACGGCGATGTCATCGCGCTCGACGCGAAGATGAATTTCGACGGAAACGGGCTCTTCCGCCACAAGGATATCCAGGCGCTCCGGGACTTCGACGAGGAGGACCCCACGGAGACCGAGGCGTCCAAGTTCGACCTTTCCTACATCAGCCTCGACGGGAATATCGGCTGCATGGTCAACGGGGCGGGGCTGGCGATGGCGACGATGGACATGATCAAGATGAGTGGAGGGTCGCCGGCCAACTTCCTGGACGTCGGGGGGGGTGCAAACGCCGAGCAGGTGACCAACGCCTTCCGTCTCATCCTGTCCGATTCGAAGGTCAAGGCAATCCTGATCAACATCTTCGGCGGCATCATGCGGTGCGACGTGATCGCCGAGGGGGTCGTGACGGCCGCCAAGACTCTCGGGCTCAAGGTCCCGCTCGTCGTCCGGCTGGAGGGGACCAACGTGGAGAAGGGGAGGGAGATCCTTGCCGCGTCAAAATTGAACATCATTTCGGCTTCGGACATGAAAGACGCAGCGCAAAAAGTCGTGGCCGGCGTCGGCCGGGCGAACTGAGAGGGGACGACCATGAGCATCTGGGTCGACAAGAACACGAAACTTCTGGTGCAGGGGATCACCGGCTCGGTGGGGGCCTTCCACACCAAGCAGATGCTGGAATACGGCACGAAGATCGTCGGCGGCGTCACCCCCGGGAAGGCAGGATCGAAGATCGAGGGAGTCCCGGTGTTCCATACGGTGGCGGACGCGGTCCAGGCGACGGGAGCCAACGCGACCGTCGTCTACGTTCCCCCCGCCTTCGCCGGGGACGCCATCTGCGAGGCGGCAGACGCCGGTATCGACCTGGTCGTCTGCATCACGGAGGGGATTCCCATCCTCGATATGGTGAAGGTGAAGAGGTACTTGGAGGGAAGGAAGACACGGCTGATCGGGCCGAACTGCCCGGGCATCATCACGCCGGGGGAGTGCAAGATCGGGATCATGCCGGGATATATCCATAAGCCGGGGACGATCGGCATCGTTTCCCGGTCCGGAACGCTTACGTACGAGGCCGTCCATCAGGTGACTACCCTGGGGATGGGGCAGACCACCTGCATCGGCATCGGGGGAGATCCCGTGAACGGGACGAACTTCATCGACGTTCTCTCGGCGTTCCAGGATGATCCGAAGACCGAGGCGGTGATCCTGATCGGCGAGATCGGCGGGACGGCCGAGGAGGAGGCGGCGGCCTTCGTGAGGGCGAAGATGAGCAAGCCCGTAATCGGTTTCGTGGCCGGCCAGACGGCCCCCAAGGGGAAGCGGATGGGGCACGCGGGCGCCATCATCTCCGGAGGAAAAGGGACCGCGGCGGAAAAGATCGAGGCGTTCCGGGCGGCGGGAATTTCGGTGTCCGAGGCGCCCTCGGATCTGGGGATCACGCTTGCCAAACGGCTTGGCGGGAAAGTCCACTAGGAGTGAGAGGATGGCAACGATGACCAAAGAAAAGGAAGCGGCGGTCGAAACGATCGAGGCGACGGAAAACGAGAAGGTGAAGATCAGCATCATTCCGCGCTTCTGCAAGGGATGCGAGATCTGCGTCAAGCTGTGCCCCACAAAGGTTCTGGGGATGGACCTGTTCACGGTGAAGGTGGTCGACATCGACAAGTGCACGGTCTGCATGGCGTGCGAGCTCCGGTGTCCCGACTTCGCCATTTTCGTGGAGAAGAAGGAAAAAAAGGAAACGAAGGCAACGACGTAGCGAGGTTGACCTAAACGCAAAAGGAGAAAAACGGTGGGGAAGATCAAGCTGCTCCAGGGAAACGAAGCATGCGCAGAAGGGGCGCTTTACGCGGGATGCACGTTCTTCGCCGGGTACCCGATCACGCCTTCCACCGAGGTGGCGGAATCCCTGGCCAAACGCCTTCCCCTTATCCGGGGGGTGTTCCTGCAGATGGAGGACGAGATCGCGGCGATGGCCGCGGTGATCGGGGGATCGCTGGCCGGCCGCAAGTCGCTCACGGCCACGTCGGGCCCCGGGTTCTCCCTCAAGCAGGAGAACATCGGATTCGCCGCCCTGACCGAAATTCCGTGCGTCATCGTGAACGTGATGCGCGGCGGGCCGTCGACCGGTGTCCCGACCGGCCCCGGGCAGAGCGACATCATGCAGTGCCGCTGGGGGACGCACGGCGACCATCCGGCCATCTGCCTGACCCCCGCATACGTCCAGGAGATCTTCTCCGAGACCGTGCGCGCCTTCAACCTGTCCGAGAAATACCGCACCCCGGTGATCATCGCGTTCGACGAGATCGTAGGGCATATGCGGGAACGGATCGAGATTCCCGAACAGGGAGTTCTTCCCATCGTAGACAGGGAGAAGCCGGAATGTTCCCCCGAGGAATATCTCCCCTACGACGACAGCGGGGGAGACGTACCTCCCATGGCGAATTTCTTCGAGGGATACCGGTATCACGTGACGGGCCTCAATCACGGTCCGGACGGCTTTCCCGTGAACGCCTCCCCGAGGATCCACACGGACGAGTTGAGGCTCATGCGCAAGGTGGAGGCGAACAAAAAGGATATCATCCGGTACGAGGAGTTCCTGACAGGGGATGCCGACGTGGTCGTTTTCGGCTACGGCGTCTCGGGACGGTCGGGGAGGACGGCGGTGGAGTCGGCCCGCGCGGAAGGGATCAAGGCCGGGCTGTTCCGGCCCCTGACCATCTGGCCCTTCCCGGAAGAGGAGGTATCGGCCATTGCGTCCCGGGTGAAAAGCATCGTCGTGCCGGAGTTGTCGCTGGGGCAGATCATCTTCGAGGTCGAGCGGTGCGCAAAGGGGCGCTGCCGGGTGGAAGGAATCTACCGCGTCGACGGCGATCCCATCACCCCTGCGCAGATTCTCGAAAAAGTAAAGGAGGTTGGGTAAATGGCCTTCAATTACGAACAATATATCAGGGGTGGCAAGCTTCCGCATATCTGGTGCCCCGGCTGCACGTACGGGATCGTCTTCAAGTCCCTGCTGCGCGCGGTGGAGACCCTGAAGATCCCCAAGAACGACATCGCCATGGTTTCCGGTATCGGATGCGCGTCACGGCTTCCGGGCTACGTGGATTTCAACACGCTCCACACGGCGCACGGACGGGCCCTGCCGTTCGCGACGGGGCTCAAGATGGCAAACCCCGAAAAGCACGTCATGGTGGTCAGCGGGGACGGCGACGCCACCGCGATCGGGGGAAACCACTTCATCCATGCGTGCCGCCGGAACATCGACATCACCGTCATGGTGTTCAACAACTTCATCTACGGGATGACGGGCGGGCAGTACTCCCCGACGACGCCATCGGGGCACATCGCCACGACGATGCCGTACGGAAACATCGACCCCTCGTTCAACATCCCCGAGCTGGCCAAGGGGGCCGGCGCCACCTGGGTGGGGCGGGGGACGGCGTATCACGTCCCGGCCCTTGACAAGCTGATCATCGGCGCCATCGAACACAAGGGGCTGTCGGTGCTGGAGATCATCAACGCCTGCCCGACCACGCACGGTCGCAGGAACAAGTTCCGGAGCCCGACGGACATGCTCTTGTGGATGAAGGATACGGCGCTTCCCGTAACGGCCTTCGAGAAGCTGCCCCCCGAGAAGACCGCCGGCAAATTTCCCACGGGGGTTCTTTTCAAGAAGGAGGCCTCCGAGTACTGCGACACCTATTACGGCATGGTGGACCGCATCAGGAAAGCATCCGAGGGGAGGGCATAACGCCATGAGCCGGTACGAGATCCGCTTTTCCGGGTCCGGGGGGCAGGGATTGATTCTCGCGGGCGTGATCTTCGCCGAGGGGGCGTCCATCTACGACAAGAAGAACGCGGTCCAGAGCCAGTCCTACGGGCCGGAGGCGCGCGGCGGGGCTTCCAAATCCGAGGTGATCATCTCGGATGAGCCGATCCACTTCCCGAAGGCCACATCCATCGATCTGCAATTGTCGCTTACGCAGGAGGCGTGCACCAAATACTACAAGGACCTGAAGCCGGACGGCACGCTCCTCGTGGACGAGGATTTCGTCAGGGAGATCCCGAAAGGGACGTTCAAGGTGATCAAGCTCCCGATCATACGAACGGCGGCGGAGGAGATCGGAAAATCGTTCGTTGCGAACATCGTCGCCATCGGAGCGATTACCGCCATCGCCGGCCAGGTAAGCTACGAGGCGATAGAGAAAGCCGTCCTCTCCCGCGTTCCCAAGGGCACCGAGGAGCTGAACAAGAAAGCACTGAAGTCGGGGTATAACGTCGCCAAGGCGCGAACGGCCGCGTGAGATGCAGCGCACGCTGTCGATCATCAAGCCCGACGGAGTAAAAAAAGGTCTCGTCGGCGAGGTGACCCGCCGGTTCGAGAAGGAGGGGATCCGGATCGTCGCGATGCGGATGCTCCGGCTCACACGGGGGGAGGCGGAGGGGT
>DATHRT010000141.1:0-2760 GCA_035464915.1 Candidatus Limnocylindria bacterium | reverse complement strand
GGGACCCTTGTGCCCGGGGTCCCCTTCGCTTGGTGCCGGAGTAGTTACTGGATCGTCTGGAAAACGGGCGTGATCACCACGTCGATCCGCCGGTTGATGGCCCGTCCCTCCTCGGTGTCGTTGGTTGCCAGGGGCCTGCTGGGACCGTAGCCGACCGCGAATATCCGGTCCTCGGGCAGGGTTCCGTTGGCCACGAAATAGGAGCGTACCGCCTCCGCCCGCTTCTGGGACAGATGGTCGTTCAGGACTTGTGTCCCCGTGCTGTCCGTGTGCCCCTCCACGGTGACGTCAGGTTCCCCGAACGTCCGGATGGCCCGCTGAACCTTGCTCAGCAGTCCGTAGTTGTCCGGCATGATCACTTCCTTGCCCACCGGGAAGCGGATCGCACGCAGGCGAATCACGAGGTGGTTCCCCTCCTTGTAGACCTCCGCCTCGTCCGGGGCGAAGAAGGTCCGGACGTCGTTGTATTTGAGCTGGAACTCCCGTTCGGCGGCAAGCCGTTCCTTCTCGGCCCGTACTTTCGCGGCCTCGCTCTCGAGGGCGACGATCTGCTTCCGAGAGGCCTCGTCCAGCGAAGCGAGCTGCTTCCGTGTCGATTCCTGGAGATCAGCCAGCTCCTTCTTCTTGGTCTCGATCTCCGCCTGCTGGGTCTTCACCTTTTCGGCCAGGAACTTCTGGTCCTTCTGCAGCCCGTCGATCGAACCGAGGATGTTCTCCTCCTGGACGTTGAAGTTCTCATTTCGCATGTCCGGCGCGGCGAGCTTCCCCGTCACCTTGTTGAGTATCCCCTCCACCCAGAGGGTGATCTTCTCGGGTTGCATGGTTTTCACCTTTTCGCTTTCCCGGGTCACCTGGGCAAGGCGGCGGGCGTGAAATACCGCATCGGAGGCGACCTCCTGCACCTTCTCCTTCTGATATCGCTGCTCGGAGATGAACTTGTCGGCTTCTGCCAGTTTTCGCTTCGCCACATCCAGCGTTTCCGGGGTCAGTTTCTTCGCGCCCTCTCTTTCCGCCTTGTCGATCAGACTTCGGGCTTCGCCCAGGGTCTTCTCCTTGATGGCCCGCAGTTCGAGCTGATCGAAATCATTCGCGACCCTCCCCTGGTGTCTCCGCGCCCAGTCCAGGTCGTTGTTCTCGATCGCCTTCGACAGGTCGAGGAACGATTCCTCCACCTCGCCGAAATCCCTCCCGAGCGCCGTGGCGCCCGCGGCCATGGCGAGATCGCGGGCCTCGATGACGTCTGGCAGCGTTGCTTTGGTCACCTTGGCCATTTCCCCGGCCTGTTGAAGCTGCGCCCGCCCGACCGCGACGTTCTTAAGGATCTCCGATAACGATTCCCCGCGCTCCAGCCCTTTCTTCGCGCTGTTAAGCGATGTCTCGGCTTTGGCGAACCAGGTGGGGGACAGCACGTTGATCTGGTCTTTACGAGCGGTTCCCATGTCGGTTTCCAGGCGATTGATCTGTGCCGTGGGGTTTTCCGTCGTCGCGATCGGCTCCACCTGCAATTGGGCCGGCCCCGCGCATCCTCCCAGGAAAAGGACGGCTAGGGAAAGCGCGACAAGGAAACCAGGTACTCCTTCTCGTCTCATCACTTCCTCCGTGGTTAATGGGTTCGAATACGTAACGACCGGGTTGCCGCGTGAGGGATTCTTTCCCAAGTATATCCTTTACGCTCTATTTCCGGAAAATGTCATTGAAAAACGTTTGCATTTCGGCCCAGGACTTCCTGTCCGCATCGGCGTTGTACCCGATCGGCATGTTGAATTTCTTCGCGTAGCTGTCCGCCTCGGGATTTGTGAAGCCGTGGAGGGCACCCGGATAGGAGACGATCCGGAAATCCGCTTCGGCCGCTTTCATCTCCTTCCGGAACGCCTCGACCTGGTCGGGGGGGGCGAACTTGTCGTCGTCGCCGGTCAAAACCAGGATCTTCGCTTTTACGCTTCCGGGTTTCGCGGGAGAATCCGTTGTCAACCCGCCGTGGAAGCTCGCCACCCCCGCGAGGTCCATCCCGTCCCGCGCCATCTGCAGGACGACGCCCCCTCCGAAACAGTACCCGATGGCCCCGATCCGCCCGGGATCGGTGAGTCTGTACTGCTGCAATACCTTCCTGGCGGCCAGGAACCGCTCCCGCCCGAGGGGCATATTCTTCCGGATCTCGCCGGCGAACTTCCCGGCGTCGTCGGGGTGCCCGGCCTGCTTCCCCTCGCCGTACATATCCACCGCCAGGGCGACGTACCCCAGTCCGGCCAGCATCCGGGCGCGCTTTCTCGTGTAATCGTTATGTCCCCACCACTCGTGCACCACCAGAATGCCCGGCCGTTTGGCCGGGAAGCTGTCGTCGTAGGCCAGATACCCCTTCATCGTCGTATCCCCGGCGACGTACTCCACCGGCTTCCCCCGGATCTCCCCGTGGGCGGACACGACCATCGCCAACAGAAAAAGGGTCGTCCCGATGATGCGCACCATGCCGACCTCCTTGAAATAGGCTCGTTCCGCCCATTTGAGATGAACGTGTGGTCCCCAAGATTCACATGGCCGCTTCCGCGTGGATGAGCTGCGGGGTCATGTGGGCAAGGACTTGTCGGAAATGGTCTTCCGGCCGGAAAGAGAAATCGACTCCGGTGGGTTCCAAGAGGGTGGCGCCGATCGACGGGCTTGTGGAGACCAGTAAGGAGAGGCGGGAAATTACCGGGCCGGGTTGCCCAAGGGAAGGGCCAGCAGGATGCTGCTTCCCTCCTTGCCTAAAATAGCCGACGTCGT
>DATHRT010000140.1:0-2287 GCA_035464915.1 Candidatus Limnocylindria bacterium | reverse complement strand
CCGGTCGAGACGCCCCTCTTTTACGAGGGGTGGGCCTGTTTCGCGGAGGAGCTCATGCGTCTTACCGGGTACTTTTCCGCGCCGGCAGACCTCCTTCTGCTGGCCAAGCGTAGATACCGGAGGGCGGTCCGCGGCCTGGTCGACCTCGACCTGCAGACGGGGGAACGGGATCATCTCTCCGCCGCCAACCTCCTTTCCGAATCGGGATTCACGAGGGATGCGGCATCCGCCGTCGTCGCGAAGTACGCGCTCAGGCCGGGATACCAGGTGTGCTACACTTTCGGACTCAGGAGATTTCTCGATCTGTACGAACGGTTCGGAACGCAGGACGCAAAGAGGTTCGTCGAAACGGTCCTTTCCGGCGGGGAGATCGGTTTTGCCCATGTGGAAACGGCGCTTCGCAGGCGCTTCGGCTGACTAAGGGCTGACTAAGGAACGGGATATGGAGAATTTTCTCGGCTACCACTCGGAATGGAATCTGGGGAGCCCCGGAGGATGGGACTATCAGCGCATCACCCAGGTGATCGGCAAGAAAGTGTGGAAGAGGCTAAACGATATAAAGAAGGTCCAGGTGGACCTGGATTTCGATCATCCTCTCCTCTATCCCATCGACGGGTTTGTTACGATGCTTCTCGAGGCGCACCGCGCACGGGAAGGGAAAAACCCCGGAATCATCGCTGTCGTGGCGGAGGCGGAGACCTTAATAGATGTTACCGAGAATATCAATCTCGCTGAAAGACTCAACAATATCGATGGGATAACGGGAGTCCTCCTCGCGCCCCACGAGCTGGAGTCGAAAAACGGCAGGGCCTGCTACCGCGGCGAACCCGTATCCCTGATCTTCCTCGATTTCAACACCGATATCCTCCTTTCGCTGCACCGGAAGCAGGACCTTTCCCCCCTGCTCACGGCGGTGAGGGAAGGGCGCGTCATCAATCCACGGGGCACCGAACCGATCAATGTGAAAAGTACGTTCGAGCTCATCACGGGCTCCATGCGAGGCCGGTTTCATCCCGAAACCGTGGCGCGCACGCCCTGGACCCGCAAGTTTTACCCCCGGAAAACGGACGGACCGTCGGGGGAAGCGATCGGCGATCTGATCGAGTGGACACGGAGCCACTGGGACGACCTTGTCCTCAAGCCCGAACGGGGGTACTCGGGGAAGGGTGTGCGTGTGGGAGGGGTCCACAAGAATGCGGAGGAGGCGGTAGGAATCGCGCTTGCCGGAGGCGACTACATCGTGCAGGAGAAGATCCCGCTCCCTCTCTGGGGGGAGGACAATCCCCTCGTGGACAGGGAGCGCGGGCAGGCCTCCCTCGTGCGGTTCCAGACCGATTTCCGCTGTCTTTTCGGCCCACAGCGGGTCTTCGGGTTCCTGGTGCGGTACGGCGGGGTTCCCACCAACGTCGGAAGCGGCGGAGGAGTACAACCCCTGGCCGTATTGCGCTCGGAGATGACGGTGAGAGACGCGGTCAACCGGATCAACGAGACAATCCTCTCTCTCCCGTACGGCGACCTCCTCGAGGTAGTCGAGATGCAGGAGAAGATGGCGCTTGACCACAAGTTCACCTACCTTCTCGGCCCGATCAAGATGGCCCTGCGGCCGCGGGTGATGACGCCCGGCCACATAGAATCCCTGCGTGCTTACTGCGCCGCGGTCTGGTCCGATTGCCTGACTCTCGAGAAGATGTGGCTTTCGGGGGAAATCGACGGATTCGTGGGCATCGAGGAGGAGGAGCTCGCGATTGCCCGGTCGCAGCTCTGGGGCGGGTCCCCCGCCGTGTTCGCATCGGACGGGCTCTTCAGCTTCGGGGCGCACCCGGAGGGGGCATGAAGTTCGACGTCGATCCGGAATGGTGGAAGGATCTCTTCGACGAGGTCTACCTCAAAACCGATGCGCGATCGGTATGCGATGACGATGTCACCCGGAAGGAAATCGATCTCCTGCAGGAGTTGATCCCCCTCTCCCCGGACCAGGAAATCCTCGACCTTTGCGGGGGGCACGGCAGGCACAGCAGGGAACTGGCTCTGCGCGGGTTCGGGAAATGCACCGTTTTCGACTTTTCGCAATTCCTCATCGACCGGGGGAGAAGGGAAGCGGAGAAGTCGGGGGTGGCGATCAGATTTCTCCAGGGAGACGCCCGGCGGACCGGCCTTCCCCCGGACCGCTTCGACCACGTTTTGGTCCTCGGCAATTCCCTCGGGTACATCGCCTCGCCGGACGGCGACCGGGACATTCTCTCGGAAGCGATGCGCCTGATGAAAAGGGGAGGGCGGCTCCTCATCG
>DATHRT010000139.1:0-6572 GCA_035464915.1 Candidatus Limnocylindria bacterium | reverse complement strand
TCCCCGGACCTTGCCGACGAGGAGGACCACCAGGAGAACCGCGAGAACGGTGAGAAAGACATGCCAGGCAAACTCCTCGATGAATCCTCCGCTGAAGAAACAGAAAAGGAAAAAGACGGTCACTCCGAGCAGGATCCAGATCATCTGCTTGTAGAAAAGGGGGATCCCGGAAGACGGGAAGACCCTCGTCCCGCTGTACACGTTCAACAGACCCGCGCCGCACAGGGCGATGACCAGGAGGAAAACGGGCCAGTCCACACGGACGAACTTTTTCCGGACGTTCATCGGTCTCCCCCTTTCTCCGCGTCCTGCTTCAACCGGAAAAACTCCTCTATCACCGCCTTGACCAGGGGAGCGGCCGCCGATCCCCCGTGGCCGCCGTGTTCCACCAGCGCCACCACACAGATCTCGGGATCCGAGACGGGCGCACAGCCTACGAACCAGGCGTGGTCCCGTCTTTCATAGGGAAGATCCTCGCTCTTGATCATCTTCCCTTTGATGGATACTATCTGCGCCGTGCCGGTCTTCCCTCCGACATCGATCCCGGGCAGTCGGGCTGCCCCTCCCGTCCCGTGATCGTTGACCACCCCCGAAAGCGCGCGCCGTATTATCGCCACGTTCTTGGGGTCCCACGAAAGATCCCTCTGCAAGACGGGAGGAAACTCCTCCGATGTGCCGTCCATCCGGACCACCCGGCTCACCAAGCGGGGGCGTATCACCTTCCCGCCCGTTGCGATCGCCGCGTAGCCGGACACCATCCCCAGCGGAGTTACGTGGATCGCTCCCTGTCCGATGCCGAGGAGGAGACTTTCGTAACTGTACCACCGGCTCTTCTTCACCTCGCGCTTCCAGAACGTGTCGGGAACCAGGCCGGATTTCTCCCCCGGCAATTCCACCCCGGTAAGGACACCGAGGCCGGCGCCCCGTTCCAGAGAGGCGACACGGTCCGGGTCGAGTTTCAGACCCAGGGTGTAGAAGTAGACGTCACAGGACTGCACGATGGCTTTGTACATGTCCACCCATCCGTGCCCCTTCTTTTTCCAGCAGCGAAACGTCCGGTCGCCGAACGTGAGGGACCCCTCGCACCGGACAAGCGCTTTCGGGTTCTGGATCCCCGTCTCCAGCGCGGTGAGCGCCAGAAAGGGCTTCACCGTGGATCCGGGCGCGTATGTCCCCTGCAGGCCCTTGTTCTGGAGGGGGGTTCCCGGATCCGTAACCAGCTGCGCCCATTCCTCTTTCCGGATTCCCCGGGAGAAGGCGTTCGGATCGAACGCCGGCGCCGAGACGAAGGCAAGGATGTCTCCGGTCTTCGGGATCATCGCGATCACGGCGCCTGCCCGGTTCTCCATCGCCTTGTAGGCGGTCCTCTGAATGTCCGCATCGATCGTGGTCTGGACGGCTCCCCCGGTCCGCGGGGGGACTTCGTTCACCAGCCGCTTGTCGCGGCCGGCGGCGTCCACTTCCACCTGCCGCCCCCCGTTTTCCCCGCGAAGCACATCGTCCCTCGCCTTTTCGAGCCCGTACTTTCCCACGATGTCCCCCAGCGAAACCTGTTCCCCACGTGCCGCCGCCAGTTCCTTCTCGCTCGCTTCCCCCACGTACCCCAGGACATGGGCGAATTCCGGCCCGAACGGATAGCTCCGTTTCGCTTCCACCAGGATGGAAAACCCGGGAAGGGCTTCCCGGTTGAACTCGACCACCGACACTTGTTCGAACCGCAGGTCGCGTGCAACCGTGATACTCCGGTAGGGGTTCGCCTCCTTCGCCTTGAGAATCTTCTCGCGGATCTCCCCGGGATCGAACTCCACGACCTTCGAGAGGAGCCGAAGCTCCCCATCAAGGTCCTCCACGTCCACCGGGGTGACGATAAGATCGTAGGACCCCTGGGTCACGCCGATCAATACCCCTTTCCTGTCGAGGATGACGCCTCGGGGGGCCCGCACCACCCGGATCCGTATCCGGTTGTTCTCGGAAAGTGTCCGGAATTCTCGGTATTTCACTACCTGGAGCCAGTAGAGGCGCCCCAGGAGCAGGAAGAACAGGGCCAGCCCGACGCCCTGAAGGATGCGGACCCTCGATGCGATCCAGGGGTCCTGTTCCCGCTTCCGGATTCGCCCCTTCATTCCTGTATCCGCTGCCACCGCCCCGAGAGGTCCATAAAGAGGAAGACGGCGATAAGCGATGTCCACGCGATCCGGACCGCCTCCTCTGCCCCCCAGAGAAAGGAGAACGGGTTCCCTCCCCCCAGGACCAGCAGGAGGACTACGGAGAGCGACTCGGCCGCGAGCAGCCCTCCGACGATCAGCAGGATGAAGATTTCGGCCCGGAGGAAGATGCGGCGGCCGATCTCGCTCGCGACGAAATAGACCGCCATCGAGGCGAGAAAAAACGAGCCCGGCGGGCCGGAAATCGTCACCTCGCGGAACAGCGCGGGGGGGAGGGCGACGAGGAGGCCAAGCGGGCCGGGAAGGAACAATCCGGAGTAGACAATCGCAAGGAACGAGAAATCCGGCAGGAGAAACCATGGGAGGAACCCGGAGAGCAGCCACACGTTCATCGCCGAACCCGCGAACGACAGCGCGAGGAGCACGAGGAGGGGCCTCATGGTTTCCCTCCCCGAAACGGAATCGCGGGGCGGACCAGTACGACAAGGACCTCTTCCACGGACAGGATGTTCACCGCGCTCACCACACGGATATTCAGGAACAGCCCGTCGCGGGGACGGTCGACGCTTACCACGGTGCCCAGCAGGGTTCCCTTCGGCATGCTCCCGTCGAACCCCGAAAAGAGAATCCGGTCGCCCTGGACCACGTCCTGGGTCTGGGAGACGTACTTCAGCCGGCAGAGGTTTCCCCCCATTCCCTCGGCAATCGCACGGACCCGCGTGCGCTCGACGATCACGTCCGCAGCGAAGCGGCTGTCCGTCAGGAGGAGGACTTCCGAAAGATCCGGGTAGGTCCGGTGAATACGCCCGACCGCGCCTGCGGGGGTGACAACCGCCATCCCCGTCTCCAGCCCCTCCACGGCACCACTGTCGATGAATATTCCCTGGAACCAGGGGGACACGTCGTGCCCGACGACGCGGGCGCCGACCACCTGCTTCCCCTGGGTCTTTGAGAATCGCAGCAGTTCCTCGAGACGCCGGTTCTCCAGTACCGCATCGCGGCTCTCCTTGAACTTCTCCCGCAACTCCGCCACTTCCTTGCGGAGTTCCGCGTTTTCCCGCGATACGTCCACCAGTTCGATGTACCCCGACCACACGGAGGAGACCCTCTGACGGAGGAAATCAACCGATTCATAAACGGGGCGGAACAGGGAGGTCACTACCCTTCCGGCGAACTGATCCAGGGGAAGCCCGGGGGGGCGGACGAAGAACTGGATCGCGGCCACCAGAAGGACGACCACGAGAAGGATGCGCCACCACTTTCGCAGGAAATTCAGCACCATCGGCCGATCTTTCCGGCGGAGACTGCGCGCAAACCCTGCTTATCGGAGGGCAACCTGGCGGAGCAGGTCCAGTTCATCAAGGGCTTTCCCCGACCCGAGCACGACGCAGGACAGGGGATCTTCCGCGACGGTCACCGGGAGACCCGTCTCTTCCCGCAGCAGGACGTCCAGGTTCCGGAGAAGGGCACCACCGCCTGCCAGTACGATCCCTCGCTCGTAAATGTCGCCGGCGAGTTCCGGAGGGGTCTCCTCGAAAACCCCTTTCACCGCGTCCACGATCACCCGAACGGTTTCGGAAAGGGCCTCCCGCACCTCATCGGCGCTCAGGATCAACGCCTTCGGGACGCCGGTCACCATGTCGAGCCCCTTCACCTCGACGGTATCGTCGAAGCCGGGGAAGGCGTTTCCGATGGTCACCTTGATGTATTCGGCGGTGGGTTCGCCGATGAGAAGGTTGTATTTCCGTTTCACGTACTGCAGGATCGCCTCGTCCATCTTGTCCCCCGCGACGCGGACGGAGTAGCTCTGGACGATCCCGCCCAGGGAGATCACGGCGACTTCGGTTGTCCCGCCCCCGATGTCGACGATCATGTTTCCGGAGGGCTCCGTGATCGGGAGGCCGGCGCCGATGGCCGCGGCCAGGGGTTCCTCGATCAGGTACACCTCCCGGGCCCCCGCACTCTGCGCGGACTCCCGGACGGCGCGCCTCTCTACCTCGGTGCACCCGTAGGGCACGCAGATGATGATCCGGGGGCGGACAAGCGTCCGGTGTTTGTGGGCCTTGCGGATGAAGTAGCGCAGCATCGCCTCGGTCACCTCGAAGTCGGCGATCACCCCGTCCTTGATGGGGCGAATGGCGATGATGTTCCCCGGCGTCCGCCCGATCATCCGCTTCGCCTCGATCCCGACGGCGAGAACCTTCTTGGCGCCCCGGCGATCCCGGTGCACGGCCACGGCCGAAGGTTCCGAGCAGATGATGCCTTCCCCCTTGACGTACACCAGGGTCGTCGCCGTGCCGAGGTCGATCGCGAGGTCGTTCGAGAACAGACCGAGAAATCTGTTGATGATCATCGGTTCCCTCCGGCATTCCCGTTCCCGTCCCGGGAAACACGGTTAGCGCAGTATCTTAACAGGGCAATCCCGCCATTGCAAACATTTGGACGGCAGCGACGGATCCGGTTGCATTTCCCGGAAGAAGCGGAGTAAGGTAAAATGTTTTTATCCAACGTATTCGTCCCGACGGGAGAAATCACCGCCATGCTCGACGTACTTCGCCGGAACGCCGGCTCCTGGGCCATCAAGGGAATCCTCACTTTTATCGCGCTCACCTTCATCTGGTGGGGAGTGGGTTCGTACTCCCAGAGCAGGCGCGACGTGGCCGCCACCGTCGGCGAGGAAAAAATCTCCATGGCGGAACTCGCCGAGGCGCACGCAGGGCTGGAGAAGACGTACCGCGACGTTTACGGAAGCGCGTTCACTCCGGAGATGGCCAAGGAGCTCGACCTCCGCAGGCAGGCGTTAGACAGCCTCGTCCGCCGGAAGCTGATGCTCGCCGAGGCGGCCGCGATAGGCCTTGTCGCCTCCAACGAGGAGGTGCAGCGGGAAATCTCGGCGACCCCGGCGTTCCAGGTCGACGGCGCGTTCAACGAGGACAGATACCGGAGCATTCTCTCCTACAACCGGGTGTCCCCGGCGGAGTACGAGGTTTCCAAGAAGGAGGAAATCACGATCCGGAAGATGGAGGGCCTGTTCTCCGCCTCCGCCCGGGTCTCCGACAGCGAAGCGCGCGACCTCTTCGACCTGACGTTCCGGAAGATCCGGCTGCTCGTGGTCACCTCGGACCCGGCGGAGATGAGAGGAACCCTTCCCGCGACGGAGGGCGAAATCGCGGCGAAGTACGAGCAGACCAGGGAGAGCTACCGAGTCCCCGCACGCGTGAAGCTTTCCGTTGCCCGGTTTTCCCCGGAGACGTTCGCCGGCAAGGAAGATCCTTCCGAGGAGGAGATCCAGGCGTTCTACGAGGGGAATGCCGAAATGTTCCGGACCGAGGAGTCCCGCCTGGCATACCCCGTGATCATCCCCTACACGGCCGGCACCAGGGAGGCGGCCCGGAAAAAGGCGGAGGAGGTGGTCGCGGAGGCAAGGAAGGGGAAAACCCGGTTCGAGGAGATCGCAAAGAAGCTGTCGCGGGGCAAGGGGGGGGCAACCTGGGTCAAGCGGCAGGAGATGCTTCCCGAGCTTGCCGACGGCGTCTTCTCCGCGCCGGTGGACGATGTCGTCGGTCCCGTGGACACCGGGAACGGATTCACCATCGTCCGCGTCAATCAGATCAAGTTTACCGAAAGCCTCCCCCTGGAGCGGATCCGGGACCGAGTGATAACGCTACTTAAACACGAGAAGGGCAGGGACACGGCAGTCATCCGGGCCTACGAGGCGCATGCGAAAGCGATGGAGTCGAACGACCTGGAGGCGGCCTGCGCGCCGTTCGGCGTCACCCTCCGAGAGACCGGTTGGACAAGCGACGGGAAGGGCATCGACGTACCCCCCGCGGTCGCCCAGGAGGCGCTGCTTCTCGCGGCAGACGAGATCGGGCCGGTAACGACGGTCGGCGACACGCACTATCTTTTCCGTGTCACCGCCAAGGAGAATTCCCGCGTTCCGCCCATGCCGGATGTGCGCACCCAGGTCGCCGCAGCTGTCGAAAGGGAGAAACGGACGGTCGCGGCACGGGCGGAACTCGAAAACGTCCTTGCCGACGCCAAAACGGCGTCCGAGCTGAAACGAAATGCGACGCGGGCCGGCCTGGGCGTTACGACCACCCCCTTCTTCGCGCCGCTTTCCGGATCCCTCCCCGGGGTCCTCGCATCAGCGGGCGATATCCGAAGGGAGCTGCTTGGCCTCTCCCCGAAATCCCCCGTTTCCCCCAACATCTTCCCCGCCGGACCGCAATTCCTCTCCATCGCTCTCGTCGCGGAACAGCCCGTGGGACCGGTGGAATGGGAAGCCGAAAAGGATTCCTTTGTCCAGGGGCTGGCGGAGCGAAAACGAATGGCCGCCATCGAGGCGTTCCTCGCCGAACGCATGAAACAAGCCAAGTTGAAGATCAACCCCGAAGCGCTCAAGTA
>DATHRT010000138.1:0-3078 GCA_035464915.1 Candidatus Limnocylindria bacterium | reverse complement strand
GCGACGATGTCGTTCCGGTCGGAATAGACCAGGCCGGAGAATCGGCTTCGGGTGGAAAGGATGGCGCAAAGCAGGGACACGTGGTCGGTGATCGCCCGGTCCGGGCGGAACCCGGCCGCGGTGAAGGCGGCCACCGTTTTCTCCACGACGGAGCGGCGGGCGGAAATGGCGAAGAACGTCCCCGTCTCCCCGGGGGGGGAAGGAAGGACGTCGGAGAGGATCTCCTCGTCCTCGATCGGGAGGTTTCCCTCGAGGTCCGCGATGTGCATCTTCTTCGCGCGCGGGAGGTCGGGAACGGGCAACGATACGCGGCGCAGGAACGTCCACGCGGGCGGGAGGGACAGCACGGCGGGGGGGAATCCTCTGGCGCCGGCGATCTTGCGGACCTCCTCGGCGAGACGGGCGATATCTCCGGGACCTCCGTACGGCTCCTCGCACGGTACGGCGCAGGCTCCCTCCATCCTCGAGGAGAAGAGGGTCTGCTCCCACAGGACCGCGGAGAGGGTGTTGCGCCCGATGGAAATGCCCAGGCTTTTCATGTGTCCTTTCCTTTAGAAGAACCGGAACTCGCCCCTCGGAGACAGCAGCGTGCCCGTAATTCTCAGATTAGCATTCTTGGCGTTTTTCGCCAGCAGGTCAAATATGGCGGCAATCTTCCCCTCGAGGGGATTCTCGATTTTCAGGTGAAACGTGATCGCCGACCGGGAGGGCGTGAAGACCCCCGCGATCTCGCCGGTACCCTCGACCCGGGCACCCTCGTACGTTGCCGTGAACGACGAGACGATCAGGGATCCTTCCCGCAACGCGAACAGGATCGTGACATCACGGAGCAGCGCCTCCCGGATGGGCGAGGACGGCTCGGGAATCGGCACGCGGACCCAGGCGAACCGTCCCGTTCCCGTTCCGGTCATTTTTCCCGACGCCGCACGTTTCCAGCGGACGCCGGCGGTATCCAGATCGAATCCCGCCCCGGAGGCGGAGATCGGGATCAGGGAGGACAGGTCCTCGCTGGCGAGGGACGCGAGGGAGAGCCGTCCTTTGCCCGGGTTCCAGAACCGCGGGGAGGTACGAACCTCCGCCGTGGCGTTTCCCTTCGAGACGGTGACGTGAAACGGAAGCCACCGGAGCAGGCCGGTCCACTCCCAGCTGGCCTGGACCGTGTCCAGCAGGAGCGTGCCACCGCCCGAACGGCCGATGGCCGCGTTGTCCATCCGGAAGGCCAGGGGAAATTCCGTGCGCGCGGACTCCGAAGAGATCGTAAGCCCTGCCCGGGCAAGGGAAGGGCGGATGGAAGAGAGGATAACGTCGCCCGGAAGGGTATAGGTGAGCACGGAGAGGAAGACGAGAAGAAACAGGAGGGCGCCCGGGGCCAGCAACAGCCAGCGGCCCGGGGCAAAACGTCTACTCACCGAATGGTCGCCTTACGCGCGCGTCGAATTCCCAGCACGAACAGAGGGAGGACAAGGAGCAGGACATCCGCGATCCGAACCGTTTTGTCCCCGCCGGGGTCGGACACGACCGTGCACCCGGATTCATCGGTAGGTATCGCGCTCACCGTGGGCAGGGCAGTCACGTCGAGGTTCCGGTTTCCCGTCCCCGAAACCTCGCCGGACCAGAAGACGACGATCTTCCCCCCCCTCAGGAAGCCGAAGGCGGCGCGGGTGTAGTCCCCGGCAAGGGAGACGGGGAACTCGAACGAGTCGAGGCCCACCGTGGCGGGGATCTTCGCGAATGTCGCATACGGGAAGGTGCTTGCGAGCTTGAAGCTGTAGTAGGTGGATCTTGTCCCGCCGGTGCCGTATCCCGTGACGTGAACCTGGTTGAGGGTGTCGAGAAACGCCTCGGGACGGAAGACATTGAAGCTGTCGGGAAGAATCGCCTCCCCCGGCGGGGTGAGGAGAAATCGGGTGTCGGTCTTCACCTGGACAGGGCTTCCGTCCTGGTCGTCGGCGTTGGGATTTATGTTCACCAGGCCGATGTTTCCGGCGATCCCCGGCAGGGACTCGTCGGCTGCCACGATGATGAGGGAAGTTGTTGTGGAGACGAGGACGTTTGGGTGCCCCCATTTCCGGGACCGGCCGATAACCTCCGTCGCCGCGATCGCGACGGTGTCCACTCCGTCCGTCTCCTTCACCAGCGCGTAATAGACCCCGTTTGCGGTTGCGGAGTCGCCGTTTGCGGCCCAGGCGACGTGGGCCCGGGTCGAGCTGTCGAGTCGCAGGCTGGGAAGTGGGCGGGAGCCGGAACTGCCCGCGACGGCGGAAAGGAGAAGAGGCGTTCCGGGGGAACCCGTCACGGCGCCGGTCTCCAGGGAGACTCTCGCGTAGTACACGTTGAAATCGCCCGAGATCCCCGGCCTGCCCGCGTAGGCGACCCGCGCGGTGCCGTCCGAGGTGACAAGAGCGAACGAGACATCCTCGGCGAATCCGCTGAGTCCCGTCACGATTCGCACGGACTGGTTCACCACCGCGCCGTTTTCCAGCGTGAGCCGTGCCAGATACAGGGCATAGGCGGGGTCTGCAGAGGCGGCCGCCTTGGCCTGGAAGAGGATCACCGCTTCGGTGGCGGACCGGATGGCGATCCGGGGGTGCCGCGCGTCCACGTAGGCGTCGTTTCCCGGAGCCGTGTTGTCGACAGGGGTGGGCGGAGTGACCAGGAAGCCGTCCGTGGTCCGGGATAGGGACAGATTGGTGAAATCGGAACTTCCGTTGATCGCCGCGTAGAACAGGCGGAAGGGACCGGCCGTGTTGTCCGCCCCGACGTAGGCCACGTGAACGACGGACCCGGATGCCACGGCGGAGGGCTGGTCGAAGACGCCGGGGATGGCGGGATCGTTCACGGCCACGGTTTTTTCCGCGGCCGCGGTCGCCGCCATCGCAACGGCCAGCAACGTCAGGCAGGTCGCCGTCAGGAAACGTCTCATGGTCACCCCGTAACTCGCCGAATTCGGTGGATCATTCTACCCTCCAGTACCGCCAATGTATAGTTTTTCCGGTCCGGATGCCGACGGCGTCGATCGTCCGGACCGTGCCGGCGACCTCCCCGGCGGACCGGACATGGAACGCGGTCCCTCTGACC
>DATHRT010000137.1:0-4877 GCA_035464915.1 Candidatus Limnocylindria bacterium | reverse complement strand
GGCCATCTCCCGAACCGCCTGCCCCAGCCCCACGAACACCGCCCTGGCGATGATGCTGTGGCCGATGTTGAACTCCTCGATTTCCGGAAGGGAAAGGATCGGGACGATGTTTCGCAGGTCGAGTCCGTGCCCGGCAAATACCTTAAGCCCGATGTTACTGCCGTGCGCGGCCGCGGCCCGGATCTTCCCGAACTCTCTTTCGAAATTTCCGGTCGCGAAAGCGCGGCAGTTGGCCCCTGTGTGGATCTCGACGGCGTCGGCCCCCGCGTGCTTCGCCGCGCGCACCTGCGCCAGTTCCGGGTCGATGAAGAGGCTGACGAAGATCCCCGCCTCCTGCAGGCGGGAGACCGTACCATGAAGCGTTGCCCTTTGCGCCAGGACGTCGAGTCCCCCCTCGGTCGTGATCTCCTCCCGTTTCTCCGGCACGAGCGTCGACGAGAAAGGACGGAGCCGCACAGCAACCCTTTCCATCTCCCCGGTGGCCGCCATCTCCAGGTTGATCCTCGTCTGGACGACCTGCGAAAGAATTTCCAGGTCGCGGTCCTGGATGTGCCGCCTGTCCTCCCGGAGGTGCACCGTGATCCCGTCCGCGCCGGAAAGTTCCGCTATCGCCGCCGCGGTCACGGGGTCGGGTGCGCTCCCCCGCCTGGCCTGTCGCAACGTGGCGACGTGGTCGATGTTTACTCCCAGCTTCTTTTGCATGCTAGTGAATCTCGGCGCGTGCTTTCTCCGCAAGCGCATTGACGATATGCTCGGTC
The DNA here is from genome assembly GCA_035464915.1 of Candidatus Limnocylindria bacterium. Taxonomy (GTDB): domain Bacteria; phylum Desulfobacterota; class Deferrimicrobia; order Deferrimicrobiales; family Deferrimicrobiaceae; genus CSP1-8. Next base: position 4,119 of record DATHRT010000137.1, on the reverse strand, counting down.
TCGCTTCTGTCCTCTCCCTCCACCATGATCCGGAGCAGGGGTTCGGTCCCGCTGTAGCGAACCAGTATCCTTCCCCTTCCCCCTAGCTTCTTCTCGAACTCCGCGACCGTTTTGCGGAACCGGGGCAGGTCCTCCAGGGGAACGCGCTCCTTGAGCTTGAGGTTGACCAGCATTTGCGGAATCGTGGTCATCTTGCTCCCCAGTTCGGCAAGCCGCTTGCCCGACTCGACCATCACCGCAAGAATCTGGAGCGCCGCCAGGATTCCGTCCCCCGTCGTCGCGTGGTCCAAGAAGATCAGGTGTCCCGACTGCTCTCCGCCGAAATTGTATCCCCCTGCACGCATCGCCTCGACGACATACCGGTCCCCCACCGGCGCCCGGACGATCCGGATCTTCCTCTCCTTAAGGAACAGCTCCAGCCCGAGGTTGCTCATCACCGTGGCGACGACGGTGTTTTTCTTGAGCTTCTTCCGCCGGGCCATCTCCTCGGCACAGATCGCCATGGTCCGGTCGCCATCCACCACCTGGCCCCTGTGGTCGACCACGATCACCCGGTCGGCGTCCCCGTCCAACGAAATCCCGATGTCGGCCCGTAGCTCCTTGACCTTCGCCGACACCAGCTCAGGGTACAGAGAGCCGCACTTCTCGTTGATGTTCAGTCCGCTCGGGGAGACGCCCAGCGGGATGACGTCGGCGCCCAGCTCCTGGAACACGAGCGGGGCGATCCGGTACGCGGCCCCGTTGGCGCAGTCGATCACGATCTTTAAGCCTTCCAGGGACAGGTGCCCCGGGAAGGTGTTCTTTAAATATACGATGTACCGGCCGCTGGCGTCGTCGATCCGGTGCGCCCGGCCGATCTGCGGGGAGGGGGGCCTCACCTCTTTCAACTGTTCCCCCATCATGAGCATCTCGATCTTGGCTTCCTGCTGGTCCGGGAGCTTGAATCCGTCCCGGCCGAAGAACTTGATTCCGTTGTCCTGATACGGGTTGTGGGAGGCGGAGATCACGACGCCGGCGTCGGCGCGCATGGAGTGCGTGAGAAAGGCGATCCCCGGCGTGGGCAGGGGGCCGACGAGCAGCACATCTCCCCCCATGGAACAGATCCCGGCCGCCAGCGCCGTCTCGAACATGTACCCCGAAAGGCGGGTATCCTTGCCGATTACGATCTTATGCCTGCCGGCATGGTTCCGGAAACTGTACGCGACGGCCTGGCCCAGCGCCATCGCGGTCTCCACGGTCATCGGCTCGTTGTTGGCGACCCCCCGCACACCATCGGTGCCGAACAGTTTCCTGTGCACGTATTCTTCCCCCCCCTACTTCCGGAATCGTATCGTCACGAGGACGCTTGGATTTCCGACGATTTTAGCATGCCCTTCCGGCAAGTTCACTCGTGCCTTCGCCCGGAATACCCCTTCCGGCTCGTCGGGGGCGACCTCCTCGGTGTACAGTTCCTTGAGGCGTTCGAACTCACCGGGAAGGGCCTCGACCTCGAGCGACGGCGGGTCCACCTCCGTCGTTTCGATCCGGGAGCGAACCTCGGGCGTCCCTCCGATCCGGGGACGGACGGGCAGGGTCTTTCGCACCAGTTTTGCCAGCACGATCTCGACAGAAGATGGGTATACCCGCTCGACCCGTAATCCCGCCGGGACTTCGACCGACCGCTCGGTAAGGGGAATTGTCTCTTTTCCCTTCTTCACGCCGGACAGGTCGATCACCGCGGAGATCTCCTTCTGCTGCAGGCCGTTGATGAGCGTCGGAGGACCAGCAAGGCGCACGTCCACCTGGCGGTCCACCTTGTTGGTGATCGCCATGCCTTTAGGGATGTTGCGGATCTCGAGGGGGACTGCGAACCCGACTTGCACTTTGCTCTCTCCCGCCACGAACCACCACAGGAGAATGGAAAGGCCGAGCGCCAGTGCCTTTAGCCCCACGTTCCTCTGGTACATACTTTTCATGCCTCGAACTGCTCTCGCAGGATCTCTTCCAGTTCCAGCGCGCTTGCCGCCATTCTTATCTTGTGGTCGAAGAACACGGTGACGTTTCCCGTCTCCTCCGAGACCACGATCGATATCGCGTCTGTCTCCGTCCCCATCCCCCACGCCGCGCGGTGACGCGTTCCCATCGCCCGGGTGGCCGGGGATTCCGCGGGGATCGGTAGGATGACCCGGGCGGTGGCAATCCTTTCTCCCCGGATGACGACCGCCCCGTCGTGTACGGGGGAAAGCGGCGAGACAAGGGAGGCCAGCAGTTCATGGGAGAATACCGCGTCGATCTTTTTTCCGTGCTCGATGTATTCCGACAGGCCCATGTTCCGTTCGAGCAGGATGAGGGCGCCGGTGCGGGATTCGGCGAGCAGGAAGGCCGAGGCCGCGAGGTCCTCGAGGAATTCGGGCCTCCGGGACAGGGGAGGCCAATCGAAGATCCGTATCCGCCCCATCCGGGCGAGCCCCCGGCGGATCTCGCTCTGGAAGATCACCGCGAGAATTACGATGAACCCTCCGAAAAAATTTCCGACGACCCACTGGAACGTCACCATCCCGACCTTCTTCGAAAGGATGAACACCCCCATAAGGAAGAGGAGCCCGAACAGGATCTCCACGGCGCGGGTGCCCCGGATGAAGAGGAGGATCCAGTAGAAGATGACGGCAACGAGCAGGATGTCCAGGATGTCCACCAGACGAACGGCAGGGAGGGCTCCTAGCATTCGACTCCCCCCGCCACGGCGTGCGCCACAAGGACCGCGTCCCTCGTCTCGCTCACGTCGTGAACGCGGACCACGTGGGCCCCTCCCAGAACCGCCATCGCCACGCACGCTGCGGTCCCGAATGCCCGGTCGCCCGGCTCCCTACCCGTGATTTGCCCGAGGAACGCTTTGCGCGAGGGGCCGAACAGGATCGGCTTGCCGAGGTTGCACAGATCGGACAGGTGGCGGTGCAGGGACAGGTTGTCCTCGAGTCGCTTGCCGAACCCTACCCCGGGGTCGACCAGGATCCTGTCGCCCGGGACCCCGGCTGCCTCCGCTGCCGCAATCCGTTCATGAAGCGCGTCCAGGATCTCGTCGAACAGCGACCGGTACGACGGGGAGTGCTGCATCGTCTCGGGGGTCCCGAGCCGGTGCATCAGGACCACGGCGCAACCGGATTCCCGGACGACGCCGGCCATTTCCGGGTCGTCGCCAAGAGCGCTCGTGTCGTTTATGATGCAGGCGCCCGCCGCGACCGCATGCCGGGCGACGATCGCCTTGGTCGTGTCGACGGAAAGGATCGCCTCCGTGCGTTCGGCAAGCGCCCGGAGGACCGGGACTACTCGGGAAATCTCCACATCGGCCGGAACCGGAGTCGAACCGGGCCGGGTCGACTCTCCCCCCACGTCGATGATGTCCGCTCCATCTTTTACCATCTCCCGCCCGCGTTCCACGGCACGCTCGAAGGACAGATACTTGCCCCCGTCCGAGAACGAATCCGGCGTAACGTTCAGTATCCCCATGATCCGCGGGGTGCCGGCCAGGGAGAGCGTGCGGCCTCGGCAGGACAAAACGTATTCCCGGTTCCGGTACCGGTCAATTGCCTCACGCAGGGAAGCAAATTGATCGCCTGTTCCCATGGGATCTTGCGCCGCGTGGTTCAGTTGCGCTTTCGATGAAACGGAAAGTAACAGGACGTCCCGCCCCCGGGCGTACGGGATCCCCCTCGCCTTGAGATGCGCCGGAAGGGCCGGGGAAACTTCGTCCGCCATCGGAACGCTTACGAGGAATGCCCGAAGCCCCGAGACGAGTCGTTGCGCCTCTGCCTCAGGCACGCCGAGGAACGCGACGCGCCGGTGCGCCTGCTCCGGGTCCGAGAAATGCAGCACCCGGATCATCGCCCCCCTCTTTCGAATCAGGCCGGGGAACCGGCTTCGGCGGCGGGTGGTTCCCCTCCGGGCGGGGTCACCAGTTCCTCGATGATCTTCTTGATCGCGAAACCGTCGACGACTTCCTTTTCGAGAAGCGTCTGCGCCACCTTGTGCAGCACGTGGATGTTCGACTTGAGAATCGTCTTCGCCCGCTCGTAGCAGGCAAGGACGATCTCCTTCACCTCGTTGTCGATGTCCCGGGCCGTCGATTCGCTGTAGTCCTGG
>DATHRT010000136.1:0-10537 GCA_035464915.1 Candidatus Limnocylindria bacterium | reverse complement strand
GGGAGCAAAAGCTTCTTCGACAATGGTGATTGTGTGGCCGGGCGGGGTAAGCGCCGCCAGGAGAGGAAGATTTACCCTCCGTAGCTTGAAAGGGCAGGAACTCGCGCCTTCACGATGTTCATCCGGCGCGATCAGTTTTATGTTCATGTTTTCATTTATCCTCCTCCCATTTGGTGGCAAATATGCCGAGGATGAAGACCACGGCCGCGAACACCCCGATGATCGCGGAGTGTCTCAGCGCGGCCATGTTGTCGACAAATACCATGGATGCCCGGAGCCCCTCGTTCACGTAGTACAGAGGCAGAATTCTGGCGAGCGCCTGCAGGAAGCCCGGCATCAGCTCGATGGGGAAGAAGCTCCCCGAGAGGAACATCATCGGAAACATGATGGCGTTAGCCGCCGCCGCGGCGCTTTGCGCCTCCCTCACGAAGCGGGTGAGTATCATCCCGATTCCGGCGAACGCGAAGACGTCAAGCACGATGAACACAGGAAGCCAGGCGTTTATCTGCAGGCTGACGTGAAACACGGCGTAGCTTACCAGCAGCATCAGAATCGTGGATATGACCGCGAGTATGAACTGGTACAGGATGTTCGCCAGTATCCAGTCGGTACGGGTGATGGGCGTGGTGGACAGCTTCCTGATGACACCCTTCTGCCGCAGCTCCGTGTTCAGGTTCACCGTGCCGAAGAGGCTCGCTGTCATCACCGCCATCGCGATGATGCCGGGGATGAAGAACTCGATGAACCGGTATTTCTTCGTGAGGATCGATTTCTCGGCCGACCGGATGAACGGCGGCTTCCCGGACATCTTCTGGTTTATCCCGGCGAACACCGAGTTCAGGATTTCCATCTTCTTGGACACCGAAGTAGAACTGGGGTCGTAGATGTACGTTATGGTAGCGGATGCGTTGGGGTCGTTGCGCGTCATCCTCTGCATGAGGGACCCTGCGTAGCCTTCGGGAATAATCAGGACAAGGTTCCGCTTGTTGTTCTTGGCGTACTGCGTGGCGTTGATGGCGGGTTCGACCCTGGTGATCTTGAACTTCCCGTTGAGCTCGAGGGTCTTGACGAGCTGCGCCGAGGAGTCCGTGCGGTCGAGGTCCTGCACGGAAAGGCGGAGACTCACGTTTTCCTGGTCCATGAAAATGGTGCCGAACACGAGTATCAGGATGATCGGGAACGCCATCGTGAAGAACATTGCGGTCTTCTCGCGGTAAAAGCTCTTGATGCTCACGACGAGATTTGCGCCGATGACGCGCAGGTTCATTCCACTCCCCCTCCCCCGGCGGGGCCTTCGCGGAGCGGCTCGCCGGTGAGCTTCAGGAAGACCTCTTCGAGGTTGGGCTTGCGAACGTCCAGGCTGCGCAACGACGTCCCGGCATCCTTGATGGCGTTCAGTATCTTCTGGACGTCGTCCGTGTGCTCCACCCTGACTTTGATGTTTCTGTGGTTGTCATGGACCGGCTCGAAACCCATCTTCAGGACGATTTCAAAGGCTTTTTCATCGACGAACTGCAGTGTAAGGACCAGGTAATTCGCGTTGCTTTCTATGAGCTCCCCGGGAGAGCCCATCGCGATGATCTTCCCCTTCGAGATGATTGCGACCGTGTCTGCAAGAAGCTCCGCCTCCTCCATGTAGTGCGTGGTGAGAAATACCGTCGTCCCCTTCTTCTTCAGACCCAGCAGGACGTCCCACACCTCGCGCCTTGCGCGGGGGTCGAGCCCTGTCGTCGGCTCGTCGAGGAACACGACCTCGGGTTCGTTCACGAGCGCAATCGCGATTCCAAGGCGCTGCTGCAACCCCCCGGAGAGGTTCTTGTAGTGCTCATGGGTTTTGTCCTTGAGGTTCACGAGCTCGATCAGTCCGTCGACATCGGCGTTCCTGCGGCGGAAAAGCCGCGAGTAGTACTGCAAGGTCTCCCTGACCGTGATCCTGTCGAACGAGCTGAACCCCTGCGGGAGGACACCGATGCGGGGGACGATGTCGTGCTTTCTCTTCGTGACATCCATCCCCAGAAGGCTCACTTTTCCCGACGTAAGAGTGCGGATGGTGTCGATGATCTCGACGGTCGTGGTCTTCCCGGCCCCGTTCGGGCCCAGCAGGGAGAAAACTTCGCCTTTCCTGACGGTAAACGAAATGTCGTTGACCGCCAGCAAATCCCCGTAACGCTTCGTCAGTTTCTCGACTTCGATTATGTGTTCAGCGCGGTTCGTCATGGACCGGTGGATCGTTTCCGTTTCGCTGCAGTTTGGCCAGTTCGTCGGCCACGGCGCTGACGGTGTCGCGGATTTGCGCCTCGCTGTGATTCGTGGTGATGAAGAAGCGCAGGCGGGCGGAGCGGTCGGGCACTGCCGGAGGCAGAATCGGATGGACGTTGATGCCGCGGTCGAACAAGGCGCGTGACAGGCGCAATGCCTGGACCGGGCTTCCGACGATGACCGGGACCACGGGCGTGCCGGCCGCCGAACCCGTGTCCAGGCCGCGCTCCCTGATCAGGGTCAGGAACAGGGTCGCCAACTCGCGCAGCCGGGCCACGCGCCGCGGCTCGCGCTGGAGGACCGTCAGGGCGGCCAGGGCCGCAGCGGCGCTGGGCGGAGAGAGGCCCACGCTGTAGACGAACCCGGGGGCGGTATACTTGAGGTACTCGACGAGCTCGGTCGAGCCGGCGATGTACCCGCCACAACTGGCCAGCGACTTGGAGAGCGTGCCCATCCACAGGTCGACGTCGGAGCGGGCCACGCCCCAGTGCTCGCCGATGCCCCGGCCGGTCGCCCCGATGGTGCCCAGCGAGTGCGCTTCATCGACCAGCAGCAGCGTCTTGTGTTTCTTCCTGAGTTCCAGGAAGCGTGGCAGTTCGGGGAAATCGCCATCCATGCTGTACACGCCCTCGATGGCGATCAGCACCCGGCGATAGCGGTAACGTATTTTGGACAACAGGGTGTCGAGGGTCTGCCAGTCGTTATGGGCAAAGGCGCGCCGCGTAGCGCCGGCAAGCATGGCGCCCTGGACGATCGAATTGTGGGCCAGAATATCGTGGAGAATCAGATCGTCCGGCCCGAGCAGGTGGCCGATGGTGGTGACGTTGGTGGCATGGCCGGAGACGAAGACGACCGCGGCCGGGGTGCCCAGGAAGGTGGCCAGGGCCTGCTCCAGATCACGATGCACCTGCTTCTCGCCGGAGACCAGGCGACTGGCGCCGGCGCTGGAGCCATAGCGGTCGATCGCGGACTTGGCGGCGGCGGCGACCTCCGGATCGTGGGCCAGGCCGACGTAGTCATAGACGCTGAAGTTGACGAGCGGGCGCCCCTCGATGCAGGGTGCGCTTCCGGCTCCACCCTGGTCAACGCGGAAATACGGGTTATCGCCAACCGCGGCCAGCACCTTGCGCGTCTGCCGCTTCAACTCCCCGTACTCGGGGAAGCGGACAAAATCGTAATGTTCGGGCGGGACCTGGTCGGCGGGAACAACGGGCCTGGGACCATCGATCAGGTGCTTCTGCACGGCCTGGACAAGGTCCTCCAGCGTCCGGGCTTGGCTGAACACCGTTTCGGGCAGGCAGCCGGCGAAGGTCTTCTCCAGATTGGCCGCGAGGGACAGGCGCTGCAGCGAATCCAGGCCCAGGGCGGCAAGGGGTGTGTCCGGTGTCAGTTCGGGCAAAGCCGCGCCGGCCAGGGCGCGGGCGTGCTGGCGGACGGCGTCCAGAGCAACTTGCCAGGAGTGCGGGACGGGGTGCGCCGTGGAAGACCCCGCGTCTCCGTCGCCAGTGCGGATGGCGGCGGCCGGGTCGGCATTGTCGACCGGCAAGCCACAGTGTTCGGCGAGGGACTTAAGTTCCCCCGCCAGGAAGGCCGCGCGACAGGCATGGCGCTGAATCTTGCCGCTGGAGGTCCTGAGAATCGTACCGCTGCGCACCAGCACGATCGCATCCAGGGCCAGGTCATGTTCATCGAGCACCGCCCGGCGGATCGCATCCAGCGCCGGCGTCCAATCCTTTTCTCCATTACTCGCAGCCTCCTGCACCAGAACCAGGCGTTGGCGGCCGTGATCGTCCGCGAGGAAAGCGGCCCCATAGCCGGATTCAAGCAGCGGGTGGCTACCGCGGGCGGTGGCCTCGATATCCTGCGGATAGCGGTTCAGGCCGCGAACGATGATCAGGTCGTCCAGCCGGCCGGTGACGTAGAGTTGGCCATCGCGCAGAAAGCCCAGGTCACCGGTCCGCAGGAACGGGCCTTCGCCCGTGTCGCTCAGGCGAGCCTCGAAAAAACGGCGGGTCTGGCCGGGTTTGTGCCAGTAGCCCCGACCGACCGACGCGCCGGCAACCCAGATTTCGCCCACGCGGTCAGGAGCCCCCTCCGCGCGGCTGTGCGGGTTGACGATCACCACGCGTAGACCACCGACGGGCGATCCGCAGGCCACCAGGCGACGAGCCTGCGGGGCATCGCTATGCACAGGCTCGATGCGGTTCTCGGTCAGCGCCGTGTCACGGAAGGTCCCGACGGTCGCGCCGCTGCCGCGCCTTAGGCCGCTGACCATAAGCGTCGCCTCCGCCAAACCGTAGCAGGGATAATAGGCGCTGGGTTGGAAACCGCAGGGGGCGAACGCGGCGGCAAAGCGTTCAAGCGTTCCGGGGGCGATGGGTTCGGCGCCGACGAAGGCCAGGGCCCAGGAGGAAAGGTCGAGGGTGGCACGCTGCTCGTCGGTGATCTTGCGAACACAAAGATCGTAGGCGAAGTTGGGCCCGCCGGAGATGGTGGCCCGGTACTTGCTGATGGCGGCCAGCCAGGTGATGGGGCTCTTGAGAAACGTGGCCGGCGAGATGGAAACGTTTGTCACACCGGCGAACACCGGGACCAGAACGCCGCCCACCAGCCCCATGTCATGGTACATGGGCAGCCAGAATACGCTGCTGTCCTCGTCCTGTATGCCGAAAGCCTGATGGATGGCGCGAATGTTGGCCATGAGGTTCCCGTGACTGACCATGACGCCCTTGGGCCGGCTGGTCGAGCCGGATGTGTACTGGAGCATGGCCAGCATGTCGGGGGCGATGGCCGGTTCTTGCCAGCGCTCGGCCAATGCGTCGGGAATCTCGTCGGTAGCGAGCACCGAGAGCTTTGAGGAAGTGGCCGCTTGACCGCTTTTTTCCGATTCCATCATGGCTTGGAACCGAGCCGCGCCCGAGGCGTTGCTCAGGGCGATACGGGCCCCGGCATCGGCGGCGACGGCCTGGAAACGCTCGAACATGCGGTGGCGATGCGGCGGGGAGGTCGGCACCGCTACGCAACCGGCGTACAGGCAGCCGAGGAAAGCCGTAACGAAGTCGAGGCCGGGCGGATAGACCAGCAGCACGCACTGGCCGGCCAGGTCCATGTCCTGCAAGCGAGCCGCGATGGCTCGGGCTCGCCGATCGATTTGGGCGTAGGTCAGACTGGTGTGATCGGCCTGGTCGTTATGCAGATGGACGAAGGCCGGTTGCCGCGGGCGTTCGTCGGCGTGGCGACGCAGCGCGCGGATCAGGTGGCCGGGAAGTTGATGCGGACGAATCTGGATTTGGTCGTAAAACGACACGGTTCAAGGTCTCCCGGATAACTTTGGGCCACTACCGGCGTGGGCCTCTGCTCGTTTATAACTGCGGCCGAGTTCGTTTTCAAGGACTTCTCCATCGCCTCGATAGCGCGGCCAATGCAAGGCGGCGATGGAAAGCCACGTCTCGGCCCGGGGCAGTGAACGTCCCGTGATGGGCCGGCGGTCGGCCATGGGAAAGCACACCAGCGCTTTCCCCGATAAGCGCACGAAAAAGGCAAGCCCGCCATTCTCTCCTGTCGATGGATAGACATGGATGTCCCGCGGGGCCACAAGATGAAAAGCGCAGCCCAGGGCCTTGGCGGCGGCTTCCTTGATCGACCAGAGAAGCGCCGCGGCCTTGGCCAAGTCTCCGCCCGCCAACTCCGATGCCTTGTGAAGCTCTTGTGCGTGGAAGACCCGGTGCACGGGGTAGCCTTCCCGGAATTCGGCGCTTCCGGCCACATCGATGCCGATATTCGACCCGTCGCCACAGAGGGCGGCCCAGACTTCTTCGCCCGCCGTGCTGAAGGAGATGGCCGGGCCCCGGTGTTCTCCCAACAGGAGATGAGGCCGGCCCAGCGTATCGTGGACCAGCCGAACCGGGAGTGCGACTCGGTCGGAGAAAAGGGGGCGATTCCCAAGAGGGCTTTCCTTCGCCCGAAGGTGTTCCCAGAGGATGGTGGCGAGCCGGCGACGGTTTTCCGTCCGGCGGGTTACGCATCCAGCGGAGGTTGCGGAGTTCCCCGGCAGGGAAGCATAGAAGACGACACCCCCGAAAGGCACGAGACGAACAGCCTGAACGATCCCTTCCCGGCGATCCTGTGCCCCGGCTTCCCCCATCGGTTCGAGCCGCGTCATGGCGAGACCCGGTGCAGGCGCAGCGTACGAACCTGCATGATCGTGCGGCCTTGGTCGTCAAGACCCCGGGCGTCCCAGGCACAAGACTCCTGGTCCTGGACCCGCAGGCGGGCCTCCAGGGTTATCTGTTCGCCCGCCCGGCATTGGCGCAGAAACCGCATCTCGCCGATCTCTGTGGGCAGCATCGAGCGGCGATCCTGCGGGTCCATGGCGAGCATGTGGAAGCCGACCAACTGCATAAGGGCCTCGAACAGGTAGGGAGAGTATTGGTAGCGGACGGCGGGCAGATGCGCGAAATCACCGGTCTCCCGGTAAATGGTTCGCCCCCGTACCAGCCCCGGACCGGTACCGTCAATGACCTCCAGCACGCGATACCTGCCTTCGAGTCCGGTGCAGTCTTCGTACCATTGGAGCACCTTTTCATGGTTCACGGGTTGAGTACGCAGCTCCTCCGTACGGACAGGAAAATCCTGGAACCACTCGGCGAGTTCTCCACGCCCGCCACCGAGGAGCACCTGTCCCGTGCAGTGCGGGATGAAGAGGTCGGTCAGCCGGCCCGCGGGGGAGATCTCCTGTACGGATAGAGAGGCCTCGCATACCACCTCCCGAGGGTCGGCGACGGCCCGGCGGCAGGAGATTCGGGAAGGCCGGGGAAACTCAGGAGGACAGGAGATCATGTCCAGGAAACGCACCTGCCGCACGCCCCGCACCTGGAGGTGGGGATAGAGGATGCGGGCGGATTCCATGAAGGTCTCGAGCATCATGATGGCGGAGACCAGAGGATGTGCGAGAGACTTGAGTGGGCGGTGATCCGCGATCCACAGATCGTTCCGCCGGGAGAAGGATCTGTGGGCCTCCACGTGTTCCCGACGGAGGTCCAGGCAAGAGAGGCCATCGATCATGGGGAAATCCCGAGGGCTGAAGGCCACGGGGCCGTCATCCAGTTGTCCACTGAGCGCGGGATGGCTGACATCACCGAGCGGCGCCGTCTTCACGTAGGGCAGGTTCCTGATGAACATGACCCAATCGTCGTCGGCCGGGGCGACGAAGAGTTCCCGGCAGAACAGGCCGGCAAGCTCCTGGACATGGACGTAGGCCACGCCTCGGCGTCTGAGAAAGTCCCGGACCTCCGGGTCCTCGGCCATGCCCGCTCCCTCGACCGGCGGCAGCATCAACGACTTGAAGCGAATGTCGCCGTTCTTGCTGCGGAGGGTTCGGAGCAGCGCCGACATCATGCGGTTGGCGGCAGCGTAGTTGGTCTGGCCGGGATTTCCCTGGATGGCCGCCACCGAGGATAGGCCCACGAAGAACCGCAAGCCCGCCCCCTCTGCCGCCGAGAATAGATTCCAGGCTCCCAGGAATTTCACGTCCGCGACGAGGGAGAAATCCTCGGGGGTCATTTGGTCGAGGAAACCGTCCCGGAGGACGCCGGCGCCGTGAATGATGCCGTCGATCCGGCCATAGCGGCCGGCCACATCGCCCAGGGCAACACGGACCGCCTCGGGGTCGGTTACATCGCAGGCCAGGTACATGGCCTCGATTCCTGAGGCGTGCAGATCCGCCAGGGTCCGGGCGATCTCGCGGGCTCGGGATTCGGGGGGATGGGCGGATGGATCCAGCCGGGTCCTGCCGAGAAAGACCAGGCGAGGCGCGAAGGGCACCAAAGCGCGGGCCAGGTGGGAGCTGATCCCCGTGCCGCCTCCCGAAATCACGACCACGTCCCCGGGGTTCAACTTCTGCGTTGGCGAGTCGCCGAAGACCGCGGGTGACAAGTGTCCCTGCGAGGTGAAGATCCTGCCTTCGCGATGAATGAGCTCCACCGCGGCGCAACTTTTGTCCAGAGCGGCGCGCAGGGCCAGGGGCAGGTCAGTGCCCCGGTCGATTTCCAGCGTGCGAAACTGGACCGCGGGGTGTTCCTGGGCGGCGCTCAGAAACAGTCCGAGCAGCCCCTCCGTCAGCAGCCGACCCAGAGTGTCGGTATCCTCGCGGGCATGAATCAGGACGACGAATTTCCCGGTTGGTGATTGGAGAAAGGCCTTTACGAGTTGAAAGAGCCCGTTGAGCAGCCGCGAAACCTCCGCCATGCCGGCCCACCGTTCCGATCCGCCTTCCGGCAAGGCGATGACCAGCCCCGCGAGGGAGGCGAGGCCCGAGATGGTCTCCGAGGCCCTGGTGAATCCCGCGGCGGTCAGAATGTCGCGGTCCTCTTCTCCCGGCCCCAAGGACTCCGGCAGGAATGGCAGTGCAATCGTGTCAACGCCGTACTCCTGGCGGAGCAGGTCTCCCGTACTCCTGGCCAATGCGTCATCCTGATTCGGCGAGAGAAGGAGGACGGCCTCGCCGGGGCGGAGTTCCACGGGCATGAACGCTGCCGGCTGCACCGGGGCGAGGCGGAAAACGAGCCGCTTCAGGCGCGCTTCCTCCGCTGACGGCTCCGGGATTTCGGCCGGCGCCGCGCCGGGGTCAGCCGCCTTGGCGGCGAGCCGCTCGCCGTCGTCTTCCTGCCGGGCGACGATCGTCGAGATCCGCCGGGCGATGTCTCGTACCGTTCGCACATGGAGAAAGTCCTCCAATTCGATGGTGATCCCGAAGTGGCGTTCTGCGGCATCCATGATGATCGGCAGGCGGCTGGAGCGGACGGAGAGGTCCCTTCTGAGATCCATATCGGGTTGGATTTCGTCCCGGTCGAATCCGGTGGCGTCCATGATGATGCGAATGATCGCCTCCAGGTGATCTTGACGCTCAGGCGCTTCGGCAAGAGCCGGGGCGGCCTGTCTGTCCGGGGTGGCCGGGGGGCGATCCAGAGGGCGGGATGGCCGTTCTCCGTCCGGGGAGTGGCGGTGAGACGCGGGAGCCTGCCGGGATGACGAGAGGGAGATGAACCGCGGTTCTCCCCGAACTGGCAGATTCCCGTGAACGAAGAGCTGCGCCAGAGCGGTCCGGTACGTGTGGCTCTCCGCGGTGGGCAGGCAGGTCTGGAGGCATAACGGGTCGGGGATCGTGTCGGCGATGAGATTGCTCAGGATGTCGCCTGGGCCCACCTCCACGAAGAGCCGGATGCCGAAGTCGTTCCACAGGGTCCGGACGTTATCCATCCAATGGACGGGAGATTCCAGGTGGGCCATCAGGATGCGCCTGATCTCATTGGGATCCGATGGATACGGTGCCATGGTCGTGTTGGAGAGGACGGGGATCTGCGGGGAGTGAAGCGGGATGGTGGCAATGTACGCCTCGAGCTCATCATGGATGACCCTCATGATCGGAGAGTGAAAGGCCATGCTGACCCGCAAGAGGGTGAACCGGTATCCCTTCTCCTTGAGACCGTTTCCGAACACCTTGACCGCCTCGGTGTTGCCGCTCAGGACGATCTGTTCCGGTGAATTGATATTGCCGATGTGGACATCGTCCCGTCCCCGGATCCACTCTTTCAATCGATCCAGGGGGGCGTCCGTGGCCGCCATGACGCCGGGGTCCCCGTGCATGACAGCGGCCTTGTCCATGCAGAGGGCCCTCTTGTTCACAATTCGAAACCCGTCCTCCAGGGAATAGACGCCGGCCAGGCACAAGGCGACCAGCTCGCCCAGACTGTGTCCGGCCATGGCCACAGGGTGAATGCCAAGAGCGATGAGGTTTCGAGCCATGGCGTGTTCCATGGCGAACAGGGCAGGTTGCTGCCACCGGGTCTTCTGAAGATTCTCCTCCCGATCGTGGAACAACAGGTGAAGGAGGTCGAAATCCGCTGCAGCCGCAGCCCGATCCATCCATTCCCTGATGACGGGAAAGGACTCGTAGAGCGCCTGGCCCATGCCGGCATAGTGGGCTCCCTGTCCGGGAAAGACCAGAGCGAGCGGTGGCACGGGCGGATCCTCGGGGCGGATGAAAAGGCCCTGCTGAGCCAGGGAACGCGATGCCTTTGGGGAGGAGACCGCGGCTTCGGCCAGGGAGGCGGAACGCTCGATGACCGTGAGGGTCTCTTCGGCAGAGGGTGTGACAACGGCCATCCGGCAGGTGCGGCCGGCCACCTCGGTCCGGAAGAAAGAGACGCCCTGGAGCGCCGCAGGGCCATCGGCCGTCTCCAGGGCGGGGCGCTCCTCTCTGCCCGTGGAGACCAGGATC
>DATHRT010000135.1:0-18711 GCA_035464915.1 Candidatus Limnocylindria bacterium | reverse complement strand
CTCCCGGGTCACCTTCGTGTCCGACCCGTCGCTCCCCTTAGCCTCCTTTTCGGTGGTGGTATGACCCATGACGACGGACCTCTCTTTTCTCGAGCGGAGAACCCAGGACCGGCTGAACCGGCTTTGCCGACGGTACATCCGCATCGCCTTCCTCTACCTTGCCCTGGGCATGGTCCTCGGCGTGGGGATGCTCGCCTTCGGAAACGACAACTTCCAGTTCGTCCACGTCCACATGCTGCTCGTCGGATTCGTCCTGTTTCTCATCTACGGCATCGGGTACAAGCTGATACCTACGATGTTCTTCGGGCTTCCGAAGGTGGAAAACATCGGCTGGGCGGAAGCGCAGTTCTGGCTCGCGAACATCGGCCTGGTCGGAATGCTCGCCGGGGCGGTGATGCCCGTGGGTTTGGGATTGGACCGGATCGCCCTCCCGTTTGGGGCGATCGAGGCGGCCGCCGGGCTCCTCTTCGTCGTGCTGATGAGGAGGACGATGAAGGAATAATCGTAGACCCCTTGGGATGGTTTGCCACAATGGGGGAGACGGGGAAGAAATTCGTTCGTTGCGGTGTGATCAACCAACCCGGTGAATTTGCAATTTCCGCAATTCGGGTGTCATAATCAGCTGATCGGAACTCACTATTTCTGGCACAGCGAGGATATGGAGTTTTCAGCCCTCCTCAATTCCTATCCCGGCTCCTACATCGTCCAGTCGTTTTCTCACTCCGTCATCACCGCCTTCATCGTAGAAATCGCCATCAAGGCCTGGGGAATCAGAAACCCCGCAGTTCGCCAAAGGTTCCTCTTGGTCATCATCCTCTTCCCGATTTTCTCCTTCCCGGTCTATCAGATCATCAACCCCCAGAGAAGTTCGATCTACTTTCGGCTCAACGCGCTGCTCGACAGCAGCAGATGGCTGGATATGGAGCTTTGGGGCGTCGTTCCGATTCGATACGGATTTCTCCTGATGTTTTTTCTCACCGCCGTGATCTTTTTTTTCCAGGAGCTGGTCCCGATCCTCAGGCATGCATATGAGTCGAGAGGCTCCGAGATTTCGGGAGAGAGGGCGGAGGAGCATCCGATGATGGCGCAGGTATTGGAGGATCTGCCGGTGGAGAAGGCCGACATCTTCGTCCTGGAGGATGACGACGTGGTGCTTTTCTCCACCACGGGGAGAAAGGGATCGATTTACCTGTCTTCCGGCTTTCTGGGGATTCTCGACAGGGAACAGGTGCGCGCTGCCGTCGCACACGAGTTCGCCCACGTCATGCGGAGCAGGCGGCCCTTCCTCGTGATCATGTTTCTGTTTCGGATCGTCATGTTTTACAACCCGGTCGTTCTCCTGGAATTCCGGCGAATCGTCCAGGAGGACGAGAAAATCTGCGACGATTTCGCCGTTTCCCTGACCCGGAATCCTCTTGCCCTGGCGGATGCCCTGCGGAAGCTGTATATCACTGATGAAGAGGAGAAGCCGGGCAAACCGATAAACATCATGAATGATATGGAAGATCTCGAGTTGTACAGCCACCGGCTCAATATCTTGAGCAGGATAACGAGGCTGGAAAAGGGATACGCCAATACCGGGGACAAGGGTTGGTTCGCCATCCTTCTTACGCTTGTGGTTGTCTTTGCCATGAACTACTTCATCGTCTGAAGCGGGGAAAATTCATGAGGGGAAAAATTCTGGGTTTTTTCGCGTTTTCGGCAGGAATAGGAATCCTGGTCCTCGGGTTGAAATTCTTAAACTGGCTTCCGTTGATGGTTCAGATCGACAGCATGAGGGAATACAAGGATGTGGAAGAGGTCAAGGGAGCGCTACAGATAAAAACCATATTCATCCCGTCGTACTTCCCGCAAAATCTGAGCTGGCCCCCTTCCAAGATTCTTGCGCAGGGAAAACCTTTTCTGGCTGTAATCATGGAATTTGAAAAGATGACCGGCAAAGACACCGTGCTCCTGATCTCCCAGTCGACCTCCGAGGATTTCTTTCCGGAAGAAAAGATCAAGATTATCAAGGTGAAAGAGAGCATTTCGTATCCGGTAAAGGGAAGAGATGCCCTCCTCCGGGTCGGGTTGTGTCAGAGGAAAGAGCCATGCTCCGGGATCTCGTGGAAGGAGGGGGAGTACACGATACACGTTTTGATAAAATCTGCCCCCTTCGAGTTGATCAAGATCGCCGAGAGCATGCTCCGGTAGGCAAATTCCGCTTCTCATCCGGGGGAAATACCCCTTCGATATAATCCGATTCCCCTCCCTCCATAGGTATGAATTCCCGGGAAATTAGGGCATTCACCCAATTGTTCATGTTTTTCCAGGCAGTTATAGTGGTACCGCGAATGGGGGATAAACCATCCGATGCCCATATCGGGAAGGAGGGTAAGACGATGATGAAATTCAGTGGGGGACATGAGGTTGACTCGGGCATGTACTGGAGCGCAAGGGACCTTTGTGTCGTTGGCATGGACAACGGCGCGACTCTCCCGGGAGACCGGAATTCCGTCTACTATCGGATTCCCTTCGCTCTCGTGATTCCGCTGGGGGCGATTCTTGGCGGGATCTATGTGTTCTTTCTTCCGGTGGTATCCATTGTCACGGCCGTTTCCGTGCTTGGGAGAAGGATTTTCGGCAGCGTCCTGTTTCACGCGAGAAGGAGCGTTGCCTTCGGATGGAGGCCCACCGAGGCGTATCTGGCAGGGAAGAACGGGAGGAAAGAGCGGGAGGAGGCCGGACGGAACGGGGAGGAAGCGGGACGGGATAGGGAATAATTTCCGGGAAAGTAGGGAATTCTCCCAATTGTTCCCGGGAAGCCTTCTTCCTAAAGTGGAGGTACAAAGAGGGAAACAACCCCAAGAAACAAAGAGTTTGAAAGGGGGTACGGAAAAATGAGGCGATTCACAGGGGGACAGTCGGTTACCAAGGGAACGTACTACAATCTGAAATACGGGGGACTGGAGGAGATAAGAGACGAGGGGGTTCTTCCGGGAGGCTGCGACATGAAGTACTACCGGATTCCCTTCGTTTGCATTCCATTCCTCGCGCTGGTCCTCGGCGGCGTCTACGTGATTTTCCTGCCGATAATCATGATCACGGTGGCGACCTGCCTGCTCTGGAAGAGAATCTTCGGCGGGATCCTGAGCCAGGCAAGGAGAAGCGTCTACTTCGGCTGGAGACCCACGGAAGCGTATCTGTCCGGAAAGAACAAGAAGAAGGAAGCCAGTGGCACAAAGGCCGAGTAAAGGAAGGGAGGAAGGGACATGAATACGTATGTGGACTTCATTACGCATGTGAAAGGGATTGAATACATCATCTCCGTGCTCACGATTGCGGGGTTTATTCTTTTCCTGGAAATATTGAAGCCAAAGCCTTTTCAGACGTTGGTCCAATCCATCCGGGACGATCTCGACCATATAAGGAAAACCGGATACGGAGACACCTTCCAGATAGTGAAGCGGATGCTGACCGCCCCGTTTATCGGTCTTTTCTATGTCCTCATGCTCCCCTTTGTCTTCTTCTACGCCCTGGGTGTGGAGCTTCTCCGCGCGGCGGAGGAAGGATTCGAGAAGCTTCTTGGGGTGGCCGGCAAGACCGCCTTCTTCGGCTGGAGGCCCATGGAGGCGTATTTTGACGGAAAGAAAGGGAGGAGGAAGAAGAAACAGAAGGAAGAATCGAAAGGGAACGAGACAGAGGAAGAGAACAGTTAGGGGAGTGCCGATCGAAAAATTCCCGGAAGGGGGAAAAACGAAATGAGAAAAGGGATTCCCCTGGCCATCGCTTTCTTTGTATGGGTCTGCGTCGCCTCGATCCTCCCGGCCGGGGCCGAGACGGGTGGGGCCGCCTCCCCGGCCCCGACTTTGACAGGGGGGATGCCGGAGACCGTGACCCTGGGAAGCCTCACCGACCGGTACGAGCCGGTGGACTTCGACCATTCCGGGCATGTGGACATGGCGTCGGGATGCGGCGACTGCCACCACCAGCATGGAGCCGACCAGCTCCTCGGATGCAGGAATTGCCATTCCCTCGATCCTTCCGCATTCCGCAAGTCGGTGAACGTGGAAACGTTCCGGTCATGCAAGGAATGTCATGCCGGCCCCTCCCCAAAACCCGATCCGGCCCGGACGGGACTTGCGGCTGCCTACCATCGCGCATGCTTCCGGTGCCATCGGGAGGTGGGAAGCGTCGGGGAGGACCCGAAGGGATGTACCGAAATGTGCCACGAGCGAAAAGAGACCGTAAAAACCGCCAGGGATGAGATACCGAAAACGGTGCCCCGCTGACGCATGGACCCCAAAGGGGTGGGATTCGACAACAAGGAGGAGGGGATGGAGGAGAAAAAAGGAATCAGCCGCAGAGATTGTCTCAAGGCATTGACGGCGGCTGGAAGCGCGACCCTGATTGGAAGCGCCGTCGACGCGCATGCCTATAAGAAGTTTTCCGGCTGGCCCAATCGCTGCGGCATGCTGGCGGATACCACCGAATGCGTCGGGTGCCGAAGCTGCGAGGCGGCATGCAACAAAGCGAACAATCTTCCGAAGCCGGATGTTCCGTTCGACGAGAAATCCGTCTTCGAGGAGAAGAGGCGACCGACCGCATCGGCATATACGGTGGTCAACCGGTATTCCGCTCCGGAAAAGCCCGGGACACCGATGTATCGCAAGGTCCAGTGCAACCATTGCAACGAACCCGCCTGCGCATCGGCCTGCCCCGTCCGCGCCTATACCAAGACCCCCGAGGGGGCGGTTCTCTATAACAAGGACCTGTGCTTTGGCTGCCGGTACTGCATGGTCGCATGCCCTTTCTCCGCCCCTGCCTACGATTACGAAAGCGCGCTGGAACCCCGGATCGTGAAGTGCACGCTGTGTTACGAGAGGGTGAAGAAAGGGGGCATCCCGGCGTGCGCCGAGGCGTGTCCCGTGGAGGCCATCAAGTTCGGCAAGAGGAAAGACCTGATCCGCCTCGCGGAGGCGAGGATCCGGAAGTATCCGGACAGGTATATCGATCGGATCTATGGGGAGCAGGAGGTGGGAGGGACGAGCTGGCTGTATCTTTCGGGGGTCTCCTTTGACCGGCTGGATTTCCCGGAAAACCTCCCCGACAAACCCCTCGTGGAGCAGACGAAGGGATTCCTATCCGCCGTTCCCCTGGTGCTCGTGTTATGGCCCGCGTTTCTCGGCATGGCGTATGCCGCCACCCGGAATAAGGAGGAGGACAAATGAGTAACGAATCCATGGCAAAGGCCGGCACCTTCCCGTCACGCTTCATGGAAAAGCTGCTGATGGGGATGCCCCTATCCGATTATGTCAGGACGCTGATCACGCCGTTCAACGTCGTCGCCATGGGTATTTTAAGCATCGGCATTCCCCTGATCGTCCTCCGCTTCATCGATGGACTTGCCGTCATCACCCATGCTTCCCACGATTACCCCTGGAGCATCCTCCTGGGGTGGGGGCTTTTTTCGGGGGTTCCCCTGTCGGCCACCGGGTACATCATGGCCACGGCCGTCTACATCTTCGGGTTCAAGAAGTACCATCCCCTGGTCCGGCTCGGGGTCCTGACCGGTTTCATGGGGTATCTGTTCGCGGTGATCTACCTGCTTATTGACATCGGGCGCCCCTGGCGAATATATTACCCCATGGCGGTTTCGTTCGGACCGACCTCCGTCCTGTTTCTTGTAGCGTGGCATGTCGCCCTCTACCTCACCGTCCAGCTTCTTGAATTCAGTCCGGCGATCCTGGAATGGCTCAATTCGAGGAGGGTGCGGAAATGGGCGGTCATGATCACCATCGGGATGACCGTTGCCGGCGTGATCCTCTCCACACTTCACCAGTCCGCCCTCGGCGCGCTGTTTCTCCTGGCTCCCGGGAAAGTGCATCCGCTCTGGTATTCCAGCTTCCTCCCCGTCTTCTTCTTCGTGTCCAGCATCTTCGCCGGGCTCGTCATGGTAATCGCCGTGAGCACGGTGGTCGCCCGCTTCATGCGGAATAGGGCGGACCAGGAGTTCCTGGGAAGTCTCGATCCATTGACCGTCGGCCTCGGGAGGGCGGCCTCCATCGTCATGTTCGTGTACTTTGCGCTGAAACTGATCGGCGTGGCGCACGACGACAACTGGAGCCTCCTGACCACTCCGTACGGGTACTGGTTTCTCGTGGAGGTCTTCCTGTTCGTTCTCCTCCCCGGAATCGTTTTGACGCGCGGAGTGAAACGAAACAGCGCGCGCATGGTCCGCTTCGGCGCTTTTTTTGCCCTTGCCGGGGTGATCCTGAACCGTCTCAACGTTACTCTGATCACATTCAACTGGAACGTTCCGGGGCACCTTCATCACCTGGTTCCCCCCGTAAGGGAAGTGTTTGTCGTTCTCGCGATTGCCACTTTGCACATCATCATATTCCGGTGGATCGTGAACCGGATGCCAGTGCTGAAGGAACATCCGGACTACAGGGAGCATGAATAACCGGGGGGGCACCCCATGAAGGTCGGAAAGAGAATTCCATGGATCCTGGTCCTCCTCTTCTCGTTCCCGGTTCTTGCTGTCGGTTACGGACACGCGAGGGAGACCGAGGTATCCGACGTATCGAGAAAATGCCTCCAATGCCACGGGAAGCAAGGGATCGTCAAAACATTTCTGAACGAGGAAACCGTTGAAGCGTATGTGAACCCGGAGAAAATACGGACCTCGGTCCATAATTTCCTTACGTGTTCAGAGTGTCACTCCGGCTTTTCTGAGGGAAAGCATCCATCCGGGAAATACAAGAGCAAATTCCAATTCCGATTACGGTCGTCCTCCATCTGTCGAAGGTGCCATTCCGCAGACAGGATCAAGGCAAAACCCGTCCATGCTACGCTCCTGAAAAAGGAGAAGATGGGCGAATCGCCCATCTGCACCAACTGTCACGACGCCCATTCGGTATCCGCCGCATCCGGCGGGAAGGTCTTTTCCAATGAAAAACAGTATTGCCAGAAATGTCATCAGCACGAACTTTCCATGAATTTCAGTGATGGCGAAAAAATGTCCCTGAAGGTGGACCCCGCCATATTGGAGTCCTCCGCGCACAGCAAACTCCGGTGTTCGGACTGTCACTACGGGTATTCCTCGGAGGAGCACCCGGAGAAGAACTTCCGGAGCAGAAGGGATTACGTCATCGCCTCTTCGGAAAGTTGCCGGAGATGTCATTTCGACAATTACACGAAGACGCTGGACAGCGTTCACTACGACCTCCTGAAACAGGGGAACCTGAAAGCCCCCGTTTGCAACGATTGCCACGGGTCCCATCAGATTTCCCACATAACCCACGGGGTCAAGGGAGGATTGATCACCACACAGCGATGCAAGAAATGCCACCCGATGATCTACGAGATGTATGCGAAAAGTGTTCATGGGAACGCCCTGATCAACGAGCAGAACCAGGATGTCCCGATCTGCATAGATTGCCACACGGCGCACGACATACAGAACCCCATGACCCTGGCGTATCACGAGAAAATCCCCCAGATGTGCGGGAACTGTCATGCGAACCCGGCCGTGGTAGGGAAGTACGGCCTGTCGACAGATGTGGTCAAGACCTACCTCTCGGATTTCCACGGGGTCACTCTCGGATTCTACAAGAAGCAGCGGGAGGAACTCTACAAACCGGCCAGGCCGATCGCGGTGTGCAACGACTGTCACGGCACGCACAACATCGTCAGTACGGTGAGCGCAGGCCCAACATCCGTCAAGAAGAATCTCGTCAGGAGGTGCCAGAAGTGCCACAAGGACGCGACGGAGGAATTTCCGAACGCCTGGCTTTTCCATTACAAGCCGTCCTTTTCGAAATTCCCCATGATCTTCGTCGTGAACAGCATCTACAGAATTTTCATCCCGATCATGTGGGCGGGATTTGTCCTGCAGATTCTCCTGCACATCTGGCGCTATGCGGTCAACCGGTGAGGGAGGAGGGGGAAGGGCAATGAACCGAGAATCCCGGAGGAAAGGGGGAAAGATACGGAGGTTCAGCACGTTTCGTATCGTGGAACACTGGGGAATCATCCTGACCACCATGATTCTTTTTGCCACGGGTCTCTGCCAGAGGTTCTGGCACCTGGAATTGTCCCAATGGTTTATTTTGAAACTGGGCGGCATCGACAATGTCCGGCTTATCCACCGATATACGGGAATCCTGTTTTCCCTGGAACTCCTGATGAACACTTCCGTCGGGATGATGGGAGTGATCCGCGGAAAATGGCAGCCGTCGATATTTATCTCAAAAAAAGATTATGAAGATGCGATTCACAACATAAAGTATTACTTCGGGTTTGAAAACCATCCGGCAAAGTGCGACCGGTACGATTACATGGAGAAATTCGAGTACTGGACCATTCTGATCGGGGGAATTCTGATGATCATGACGGGGGTCATCCTCTGGTTTCCGACTCTCGTCACGCGGATATTGCCGGGAGAATTCATCCCTGCCGCCAAGGCGCTTCATTCGAACGAAGCGATGCTGATCTTCCTCCTCAACGCTGTATGGCACATCTACAACGCGATCTTCAGCCCCGAAGTTTTTCCCTTGGATACCAGTATCTTCACGGGGTATATATCAAGAGAGAGGATGATTCGGGAACACCCGCTGGAACTGGCGCGGATGGAGGGCGTAACCCCGGAGGAACTGGAGAAAGACAATCCCGGGAAAATACGGGACCTGAAGGTCGAGGCCGCCGCAAGATAATTTGTTCCGGTTTATCGAATAAACGCGGCGATTTCTGAATATGCAAAGAAGAATCGTATTCCTGATTATTCTCAATCTGGTCATCATACTGGCCAGCCTCGGAATCATCAGCCATTTAAGCATCAACGCCAGCATCAACAAATCCCTGGAGAACCGTCTCGCCCTGGCCATGATCACGGGCCAATATATCGATCACGTCCTGGAGAGCAACCTGAAAAGACTCTATGACATATCCCTGTCCGGGAAGATCGATTTCGAAGATGGCGAATGGGGACCCGAGAGAAAGGCGCTCAAGACCGCCTTTGAATACTCCATCTTCACAGACAGAATCTTTCTCATGGACACCTACGGAAATGTGGTGATCGCCTATCCGCATCGCGAGGAGGAGCGGGTAAACCTGTTGAGCATCCCTTATGTGCGCAAGACGCTCGCGGAGATGAAACCGGTTATTTCCGATGTGTACACCATCAGCCCGACACAGAAAAAGGTGATTTTCGCACTCGTCCCCTTGAAGAACAAGAACAGCGAGATCGTCGGAGTGGCAGGGGGGGAGATCGATCCGACGAATTACCTGTTGGCGCAAGCGATCAAAAGCATTCACACGGAACCGGATACCTACGTTGAGCTCATGGACAGCCAGGGGGTGATCATCGCCTCCAACGATCCAAGAAAGATTCTCACGTGCGCCCAACAGAACAAGTTTCTGAACGTCCTCATCTCCGACAGAAAAGGGTCGGTCATCAACTGCCACAGGTGCAAGGAGAGTTCTTCCGGCAACAAGAGGGGGAGGGACATGCTGGCGTTTGCTCCCCTGTCCGTTGCCCCCTGGGGGATCTCCGTACGGGATCCCCGGGAAAAGGTGTTTGCCCCTTCGGTCTCTTTACGGAAAGGGTTCCTGTTATTGAGCGCGGTTTCCATTTTCACTGGCCTGCTCCTTGCGATCGGTCTTTCCAAGGGGATTGTGCGCCCGATTCATTCGCTTATCGGCGCGACGCAGAAAATTGCCCGCGGAAACCTGCAGGATCCGATCGAGGTCTCGACGAAGGATGAAATCGGGACTCTCGGCATGAGCTTCGACGATATGAGGATCCGGCTCGCCGAATCCGTGGAAAGAATTCAACAGTACAGCTTCGAGCTGGAAAACCGGGTTGCCGACCGGACCAAAGAACTCTTGCAAAGCAAGGAGAAACTGGCGGTTCTCCTGCGGGAGGTCATCACCGCGGAGGAAGAGGAAAGGAGGCGGATCGCCCGGGAGTTGCACGATGACACGAGTCAATCCCTCAACGTCACCATGATCTCCCTCGACTCGGTCATTTCCCGTTTTTCCGATTACGATCCGGTAAGGAAGCAACTCAAGCAAGTCCGGGAACAGTGCATGATCATGCTGAAAGGTGTTCACCGTTTGATAAACGATCTTCGTCCAACCGTTCTCGATGACCTCGGGCTCGAGTCTGCAATCAAATGGGTGCTGGAAAAACATTTAGGAGAGCGCGGGATACAATATTACATTGATACAAAAGGGGACAGTGAAGGATTGAAAACCCGCTGCCGGGGCATCCTGGACTACGGAAAAGTCGAGCTCGTGCTGTTCCGGATCATCCAGGAGGCGATCATCAATGTCAGCAAGCACGCAGACGCCGAAAATGTCTACGTGACCCTGGAGTTCGGGGAATCGAGCATCGAGATGGAAGTCGAGGACGACGGTAAAGGGTTCGACCTCGAGGGTGTCCTCGCATCGGCCAGGACGGGGACCTATATCGGCCTTGGCCTGCTCGGGATGGAAGAGCGTATCGCCCTCCTGGACGGGAAGCTGACAGTCTGGTCGGAGCCGGGGGAGGGGACGAGGATCAAGGTGTACGTGCCGATCCTCACGTGAGTCATTCAACGGGCTTCATCGATTTTCGGGCGGGAACATGTCGAAAACCAGAATCCTTGTCGCAGACGACCATGCCCTGGTGAGGGAGGGGATTATCGCCCTCCTGAAATGCCACGACGATATCGAGGTGCTGGCGGAGGCAGCGGACGGCAGGGAAACGATCGAGAAGGCGGTAAAGCTTCGGCCCGACATCGTATTGATGGATATTGCCATGCCGGGCTTAGGCGGCCTCGAGGCGACCCTGGCGATCAAGAAGGCGAACCCCGATATCAAGATCCTCGTGCTGAGCCAGTACGACGACAAGGAATACATCAGTCTTCTGCTCACGGCGAAGGTTTCAGGATACATCCTCAAACACGCCGTGGGCACCGACCTGATCTCGGCCATACGGGCGGTCGCAAGGGGGGAGTTCTACCTGTATTCCTCCATTGCCTCGTCCCTGGTCGACGATTACCTAAGCAATAAGGAAGTGGTCGTCGAGGACCCGTATGAGCGGTTGACCGACAGGGAAAAGCAGGTTCTGAAGCTCATTGCGGAGGGAAACACCCATAAGGAGATCGCGATTCTTCTCAATATCAGCGTGAAGACGGCCATGGCCCATTTTTCCAATATCCAGGAGAAACTTGGCATACGCCCGCGGGCAAGCCTGGTCAAGTTTGCCATCCGGAGAAGGATCATCCAGATCGACTCCTAGTTCCCCGCTAGAGTAACGGTGCGTCGGGCCGGAAGGTCCTGAAGCCGGACTCCCCCTCCCCGGCGAGGTAGAAGTACCGCCATTCCTCCTTCCACGAAGGAAGCAGCACGAGGGTCTTGGTCGCCTGCCCCTGCACGAACCGGATGATCCGCTCCGTGTGAAAGTGTCCGAGGATGAGGAAGTCCACGCCGGAGGCGAATATCCGGAGGGCGAAATCACGGACCTCCTTCTCGGGGAACGATTCCCGGAACCGTCGATTGGTCTTCTTGAGCTTTTTCTCCAGGCGGTCGGCGACCGGCAGCACCAGGGAAGAAGGCAGGAGGGAAAGGCCGCCATAGGCCAGATGGTTTTTCGACAGGGTCCTCCAGAACCGGTAGGCGAGGTCAGCCCGGTTCACGGTGTCGCCGTGGGACAGGAGAACCCTCCTTGGTCCGATGGCGGCGTCCATCTCCCCCTCGGATACGACATGGAACGTGCTCTCCTCGTGGTGTTTTTTCAGATAGAAATCCCGGTTCCCCTCCACGTAATATAGGCGAAGGCCACCGCGCCGCAATTCCCGCAGGCGCTCGATCACGGGCTTCTGGAACCGGAAGGTAAGCCCCGGCGCCCCGAACCACAGGTCGAAGATGTCGCCCAGCAGGAACAGGGGGATCTTTTCGGATGCTGCCTTTTCCACCAGGAGCAGGAAGTTGCGTGTGTGCAGGTCGTCCTGGCTCAGGTGGGCGTCGGAAAGGAAGATCGCTCTGTCCAGGGAGATGGGTGACCCCTTTTCCATACGCAACATACGATAGCACAAGATATCCGGGGGATAACGCCGATGTCGCCACTTTCCGGTATTCGGGTCCTTGACCTGTCACTCCAGCTTCCCGGCCCCTTCTGCACCCTGATGATGGCCGATCACGGCGCCGACGTCATCAAGGTGGATGAACCGGCGCCGCGGGTGCGCAATCCCTTCGCAGGGGAAACGTGGGGGGATAGCCCCGCGGACCGGTACCTGAACCGGGGGAAGCGCAGCCTGACGCTCAACCTGAAGACGGAGGAGGGAAAGGAGATCTTCCGTGCGCTTTCGGCTGCCGCCGACGTTGTGATCGAGGGATTCCGCCCCGGTGTGGTGGAACGGCTCGGGGTGGATTACGCCGCGCTTTCCGCCGCCAACCCCCGCCTGGTGTACTGTTCGGTTTCGGGGTATGGGCAGACCGGCCCGATGCGATCGGTCGCCGGACACGACATCAACTACCTTTCCTACGCCGGCGTGCTGGGACTTTGCGGTCGGGCGGGAACCCCCCCGGCGATTCCCCCCGTCCAGATCGGGGACCTGTTCGGCGGGGCGATGATGGCCCTGTCCGGGATTCTGATGGCGCTGCTCTCGAGGCAGACCACGGGCAGAGGATGCTGGGTGGACATATCGATGACCGACGGGACGATGTCGATGCTCTCGATCCACGCGGCGGCGGTTCTGGCGGGGATGCCCTCCCCGGAGCGGGGCGACATGATCCTTACCGGGATGTTCCCGTGCTACGAGACCTACCGGTGCGCCTGTGGAGGGTACATAAGCATCGGGGCCCTGGAGGATTGGTTCTGGAAAGGCCTGGTTACGGCGCTGGGCCGGGAGGACCTCACCGGCCTGCAGTACGCTTCGGGTGACGAGGGTGCGCGTGTGAAGGCCGAGATCGGGACGATATTCGCTTCCCGGACAAGAGACGAGTGGGTCGCCTTCTTTCAGGACAAGGATGTCTGCTTCTCGCCGGTACTCGCGCTTGGGGAGGCGCTCGATCACCCGAACGTGCCGGCCCGGGGGATGGTCGTGGAGGTGGAGTCTCCCTTCGGCGGGCCGGAGAGGCAGTTGGGACGGCCGGTCAAGTTCCGGGACCGTGGGAAGGAGGATGGTCCGATGCCGGAGAAACCTCCCCGGCGCCCCCCGCGCCTGGGGGAGCACGACGAGGAGATATTGACGGAGCTAGGGGTTCCGGCCGAGCGGGTTGCGTCCCTTCGCCGGAAGGGCGTGATCCGGGGGAACACGGAGTGAGCCGCGCCCGGCCTGCAGGGCGCCGGGGAAACGGGTAGAATAGAGGACGGGGCCGAGGGGAGGAATACCGGGAAAGAGAGGATCCGATGGGGCTTCGATTGCTGACGGCGCTTCGTGACGACGGGACGGTCGACCCGGCGCTGGACCCGGCTCTTTCCCGCGAGGACCTCCTCTTTCTTTTCCGAAAAATGCTTCTCCTGCGGGCCCTGGACGAAAAAGCGGTCCTCCTCCAGCGGGCGGGGCGAATCGGCTTTTTCGTCCCGTCCTCCGGCCAGGAGGCGGCGGAGATCGGCTCCGGCTATGCCCTCCGGGAAGGCGACTGGGTCTTCCCCTCCTACCGGGACCACGGCGTCGCACTTCTCCGGGGATACCCCCTCGAAACCCTCGTCGGGCAGCTGTTCGGCAACGCCTCGGACGCGATGAAGGGGCGGCAGATGCCCAACCACTGGTGCGACCGCTCGATCAACCTGGTCTCGGTGTCCAGCCCCGTCGCCACCCAGCTCCCCCAGGCGGTGGGAGCAGCCTACGCTGCGAAACTCCGGGGGGAGAAGGTCGCCGCCATCGTTTATTTCGGGGACGGTGGCAGCTCCACGGGGGCGTTCCATGTGGCGATGAACTTCGCCGGCGTCTACCGGACCCCTACCGTTTTCTTCTGCAGCAACAATCAGTACGCCATCTCCCTCCCGGTTTCTCTCCAGACCGCCTCGGGCTCGATTGCGGAAAAGGCGGACGCGTACGGGTTCAAGGGGGTCCGCGTGGACGGGAACGATGTGCTGGCCGTTACCAAAGTGACGCGCGATGCGCTTGCCAAGGCGAGAGCAGGGGGAGGCCCGACGCTGATCGAAGCCGTCACCTACCGGATGGGGCCGCACTCTACCTCGGACGACCCCACGCGCTACCGGTCCGAGGAGGAGATTGCCGAATGGGCGAAGAGAGATCCCGTCCGCCGGTTCACGGGGCATCTACGGCAGGTGGGCATCTTGGACGAGAAAACGGCAACCGTCTTTGCGGAGGAGGCCCGGGAGGAAGTGGCGCGCGTCGTGAAGGAGTGCGAGAGCGCTCCGCCGGTTCCACCGGAGTCCCTGGTGGAGGACGTGTACGCGGAGATGCCGTGGCACCTGATCGAGCAGCGGAAGTGGCTTCCGCACGCGGAGGAATGACGGGATGGCGGTCATGACGCTCATCCAGGCGATCAACGCGGCGCTATCCGGGGAGATGGAGCGCAACCCGGCGGTCGTTCTCCTCGGGGAAGATATCGGGAAAAGCGGCGGCGTATTCCGGGCGACCGAGGGCTTGTGGGAGCGGTTCGGGCCGGAGCGCGTCCTCGACACCCCCCTGGCCGAGGTCGGTATCGTGGGGATGGCTATCGGAATGGCGCTCAACGGCCTTCGCCCCGTCGCCGAGATCCAGTTCGCCGACTTCATCTTCCCCGCCTTCGATCAGATCGTGTCCGAGCTGGCCAAGTTCCGGTACCGTTCCGCCGGCCAGTTCCCGGCTCCGGTCGTCATCCGCGCCCCGTCGGGAGGGGGCATCAAGGGAGGCATGTATCACTCGCAGAGCCCGGAGGCGTACTTCGTTCATACCGCGGGGCTTACGGTGGTGATGCCGTCCACCCCCGCAGACGGAAAAGGGCTTCTCGTCTCCGCGATGCGAAGCCCGGACCCGGTGATCTTTCTTGAGCCCAAGGCGCTGTACCGGACCGTAAAAGGCGAGGTTCCCGAAGGAGAGTACGATGTTCCCCTGGGGAAGGCGCGCACCGTCCGGGAGGGGACGGATGTCTCGGTCATCACCTACGGGGCGATGGTTCCGGTGGCGGAAGGAGCCGCAGCGGAGGCGGAGAAGGAGGGGGTGAGCGTCGAGATCACCGACCTTCGTACCCTTTGGCCGCTCGACGTGGAGGCGGTCGACCGGTCCGTGCAAAAGACCGGGAGGGCAGTGGTTCTCCACGAAGCGCCCCGGACCTGCGGGTTCGGGGCCGAACTGGCGACGCTTGTCCAGGAGAGATCGTTCCTTCACCTCAAGGCGCCCGTCGTCCGCGTCACGGGGTTCGATACCCCCTTCCCCTATGCGCTGGAAAAAATCTACCTCCCCGATGCACGCCGCGTGCTCCATGCCATACGGGGAGCGGTCAACTTCTGATTGCGCCTTCCCCCGGTCCACGTTTGGTTCCATTTGCGAAAGGGATACCAGGGGGGGCGGTATCCGAGGGTGGGGGAGAGGCCGTATCCGGTTTGGCCGGGGTACCGTAGACGTCCGTCGAATGGGGCCTATCAAACGGGGGAGGAAGGGGATGTTCAAGGGAATCGATTACTACGGCATCGAGGGGGATCTGAGCGGCGAATCGTGCATGATCCGGGACGCTGTCCGGCAATTCGTGGATCGCGAGTTTCTGCCGATCGTACGGGACCACTACCGCGCCGGGACCTTCCCCCTGCACCTGATTCCGAAACTGGGGGAGATGGGATTGCTCGGGGCGAACCTGAAAGGGTTCGGCCTCCCCGGGATCGATAGCGTGTCCTACGGGCTTGTGATGCAGGAGCTGGAGCGTGGAGATTCGGGGCTGCGCAGCCTCGCATCGGTCCAGGGGGCGCTCGTCATGTACCCGATCCACACCTTTGGCAGCGAGGAGCAGAAGGAGCGGTGGCTGCCGCCGCTCGGCACCGGGAAAGCGATCGGCTGTTTCGGTCTTACGGAGCCGGATCACGGGTCCGACCCCGGCGGGATGAGGACCCGGGCCGTCAGGGACGGGAAAGGGTACGTTCTCAACGGGACGAAGATGTGGATTACGAACGGAACGGTGGCCGACGTCGCCGTGGTGTGGGCGAAACTGGATGGCGTCGTGAGGGGATTCCTGGTGGAGAAGGGAACCCCGGGTTTTTCATCCCCGGAGATTCTGTCGAAGCTGTCGCTGCGCGCATCCATCACCTCGGAGCTGGTGTTCGAGGATGTCCGCGTTCCGGCCGGGAATCTCCTCCCCGGGATCGAGGGTTTGAAGGGACCCTTGATGTGCCTGACCCAGGCGCGCTACGGGATCGCGTGGGGAGCAGTCGGGGCGGCGATGGCCTGTTTCGACGAGGCGCTCTCCTACACGCTCGAGCGGAATATGTTCGGCCGCCCGATCGCGTCATTCCAGCTGAGCCAGGCAAAGCTCGCCGACATGATTACGCAGATCACGATGGGACAGCTTCTGGCGCTGAAACTGGGGCGACTCAAGGATGCCGGCGCGATGCGCTCCCAGCAGGTCAGCCTCGCAAAGCGCAACAATGTCCGTATGGCGCTCGAAATCGCCCGGACGGCGCGAGGGATGCTGGGAGCGAACGGCATCTCGGACGAGTACCCGGTGATGCGGCACATGTGCAACCTGGAGTCCGTGGACACCTACGAGGGGACGTACGAGATCCACACCCTGGTCCTGGGGAAGGATCTCACGGGGATCGACGCGGTTTCCTGAACCTGCCGGCAATCGCACGGGGGGAGGCGTGGGACCAGAAAGCAAACGGGGAGATATGGCCTGAAAGTTTTTTCGGGAATGCTATGATGCAGGTGCAATCCGATCAATCCACGGCGGGACGGTATCCCTTGGGGAAGAAGGAGCAGGGGATCCGCAAAGCATGAATGGTGAGGGGTGCCCTTCCCGCCGATTCTGCCGGTCTGGTAATCCGGAATCAACCCTCAACGGAAGGAGGGAGCCATGGGGAAAAAGGGAATCAATCGCCGGGAATTTCTCAAGCTGACGGGCGCGACCGGTTCTATTCTCGCGGCGGGATCGGTGGGGAGTTTGGCGTTCCCCAAAGGGGTGTGGGCCGCAACGCCCAAGATCAAGGGACCCATCAAGATCGGGTACCAGGCGATTTCCTCGGGAACCCTGGCCGGGTACGGAGAGTTCCACAAGTACGGCGCGGAGATGGCGGTCGAGGAGATCAACGCGGGCGGAGGGATCGCCGGCCAGAGGGTCGAGATGGAGTTCCGGGATTCCACGACGAAAGGGGACACGGCGATCGCGAACTGCCGCTATTTCGTGGACAGCTGGGGAGCGGATTTTTTGGCGGGTGTCGATTCCTCGGGGCAGTGCCTGGCCATCGCGCCGGTCATCGAACGGCTCGATCGTGTCATCATCATCACGCATGCCGCCACGGAGAAACTGACCGAGGAGATGGTGTTCAAGAAGGGGATCAAGCAGATCTTCCGGATCTCGACCCCTACCTACCAGGACGGGAATGCGGGGGCGTTTGTGGCCAAAGATCTTCCCGCCGTGAAATGGGCGACGATCAGCCCCAAGTACGAATACGGGTTCACCTGCTGGAAGATGTTCCAGGACACCCTCAGCAAGCTCAAACCCGGCGTCTCCTTCATCGCCGAGTCGTTCGCGCCGTTCGGCACCACGGACTTCCGCTCCCACATCAACACGATCATGGACGCCAAGCCCGACGGGCTGTATTCCACGGAGTGGGCAGGCGAGCTCATCACGTTCGTCAAGCAGGCAAAAGAGGCAGGCCTCTTCGATAAGATCAAGCACGTCATGTTCCCCGTCGGCGCCGCGATGGACGTTCTGGAAGGGCTGGGGGCGGAGATGCCGGACAATGTCTGGATCTCCGGGCGGTACTTCTTCCAGTACCCGAACAACAAGACGAACAACGAGTGGGTGGCAAGGTTCAAGAAGCGATGGAACCATTACCCCGCCTACGTCTCGGAAACGGGGTACTCCTCCATTTTTGCCATAAAGGCAGCGGTGGAGAAAGCCGGTTCCAAGGAGACGAAGGCGGTCATCCAGGCCCTGGAGGGGATGGAGATGGATTCTCCCGCCGGGCATCGCGTGTTCCGGAAGGAAGACCACCAGGCCATGTATGACGTTCCGTGGGGAAAGACCGTATCCGATCCCAAATATCCGTTCAAGGTGATGGGCGAGCAGAAACTCATCCCCGCAAAGGAGTGTTTCAACCGGCCTCCGTTTGAAGGAGCCGGGACAAAACCTCCCTTCTGATTGGCGGTGTAGGAATCCGGCGGCGCGGGATGCCGGGCCGCCGGATGCGCTCCATCTCTTTATCGGGCGGGAGATACATTCGGTGCAATCCGTCGTTCACGTCTGCCTGGCGGGACTCTCGTCGGGGATGTTCATCTGGCTGGTGGCCAGCGGCTTGACGCTGATCTTCGGCGTGCTGGGGGTCTTGAACTTCGCCCACGGCAGTTTCTACATGCTGGGGGCCTACTTCTGCTTCACCGTGCTGCGGCACCTCGGGGCGAATTTCTGGCTCGGACTGATTCTCGGTCCGCTGTTCGTCTGCGCGGTGGGCTACGTCGTGGAACGATTCTTCCTCCGGCGCGTGTATCCCCTCGCTTTGCCCTACCAGCTCCTCTTGACGTTTGCGTTCGTCCTCATTTTCGACAATCTGGTCAAGATCGCCTGGGGGGCGGGCTCCCT
>DATHRT010000134.1:0-8555 GCA_035464915.1 Candidatus Limnocylindria bacterium | reverse complement strand
CCGGGCGGGGAGGCGGCAAAGGGCGCGGAAGAGGCGGTCAAGAAACTCTTCGGGAAATAGAGAAGCCGGCCCAGCTTGTCCGGCTCGCTTCCACATGGATTTAAAAAACTTCCGTAATCTCTCGAGGGAACCGTTTCCGTTTCACCGACCCCAAAAGACACTTGGATCCCGTTACAAAACAATCGTCGCCATATGTGAAACCCGAAGATCCCACCCGCTTTTTCTTCCGCTGGAGGATAAATATTTCGCATCGATTTGCCGAAATATGCCTTTAGGATCCTAGGCAAGGGGGGAAGAGACTTTGTCCTCATGAGGAGAGGAACGAAGACTCAACCTCCATGCCGTCAGGGCGGGAAGGTATGTTCGAGAATTATTTGAAGAATATTTCTTTCATTTCGGGGGACGCTCCCACTTCCGAGGAATTGGAGCAGCTCCAGAAATCCAAGGAACGGATCGGTCTGGTCATCCGGGCCCGCTGGATCGTTCTCGGAATCCTGGCAGCATACGGAGTTATCCCTTACATTTTTTTCCAACACTCTTCGGCAGACATCATCTCGATCACTGCTCTGCATTGCATCATTCCCGTGGTCGCCTGGTCCTTCGTGGCGTCCTACAACGCATTTTTCCATTACTCCTATCAGCGGTTCGCAAATATCAGGTCTCTCAACCAGATCCAGCTGCTTCTTGACCTGCTCTTCGTAACGGTAGTGGTCCATTTCAGCGGAGGCGCAGTTTCCTGGTTTTGGACGATGTACCTGATCCTGGCACTCGAGGCCGCCTTCATCATGGAGACAGGTTCGGATACCTACGCAATCGCTCTTGGGGGAACCCTCGCTTACGGGGGGTTACTCCTGTTTGAATACTACGGGTTGATCCATCCCGTGCAAATGCCCTTTGAAAACAACCTTCTACAGCACACCCTTTCGTACGTCATCATCAAGTGGGCGTGGGTATCGGCAACCAATATTTGCGTGGCTCTCATCGGAGTCTTCATGATGAAAACCGTCCGGCATCGGGAGGAGCAACTCCGTCAACTCGTGGTCAAAGACTCGCTCACCTCCCTTTACAATCGCGGGTATTTTTTTTACAGACTCAACTCGGAAATCCAGCGCGCGAAGCGATACAACCGGACACTCTCCCTGCTCATTCTCGACGTGGACAATTTCAAGATGTTCAACGATCGGTATGGCCACCTTGCGGGAGACGGAGTGTTGCGGGCAATCTCCGATACGATCCGTTCCACCATCCGCCGAAGCGACGGAAAGCCAAGCTATGAAGTGGATATCGCGTGTCGGTACGGGGGAGAGGAGCTGGCCGTCATCCTTCCCGAGACGACTTCCGTCCAGGGAGCGGTTGCCGCAGAGCGGCTTCGGGGCAAAATCGAGACGAGCGGCGGAATCGCAGTGGCGGAACTGATCGGAAAGGATATCGATAAAGCGGAACATGTTGTGCTTGGGACAACGGTAAGCGTCGGTGTGGCTTCCTACCCGGAAC
Source organism: Candidatus Limnocylindria bacterium (assembly GCA_035464915.1). Taxonomy (GTDB): domain Bacteria; phylum Desulfobacterota; class Deferrimicrobia; order Deferrimicrobiales; family Deferrimicrobiaceae; genus CSP1-8. Next base: position 7,061 of record DATHRT010000134.1, on the reverse strand, counting down.
ATGCCAATGACCCGGTGGGATTGATCAAGGCCGCAGACGATGCGATGTACGCGGCAAAGCGTGCCGGCAAGAACCAAGTTATCGTGGCGGAAGACCTTCCAACCCTCCTCGCCCGATAAGCACTCCCTTCTTCGCCGAGGCTTCGGAGGGCAAGCCGCAAGGTCGGGCTTTTCCTCCTGTTCGTCGGCGCGGGCTCGGGTTCGAATCCCCTGGGGGGACATTCCTGATCCATTTCCGGAATGCGGGAGAGGAGTGTCCCCGCCAGAAAGACTGGCGCGCCCTGAGGGATTCGAACCCCCAGCCGCCTGATCCGAAGTCAGGAGCTCTATCCGTTGAGCTAAGGGCGCGCGCTATCCGGAGCACATGCCCCGGGAACAGGCAGCATCGGCAGAGGGCGAAGGACAGGAGAAGTGGGCCGCAACGACTCGGGCCCCGTCCCCCGAGAGGAGGACACACATCGTCGCCCGGATCTGTGCCTCGACGAGCACGCCCTCGTCCTCCCCGTCCTCGTCTACAACCTTCTGGATCGCGTGAATGATCGCGAAGTCGCCGAAGCGGTCGCAACGCAGCAACTCGAAGTACATCTCGCCCGTCGCGTCGAATGCCCCCTCCAGCACGACGCCGTAGGTCTCCCCGTCGAATAGCTCCTCCGAGAAGTCCTCGAACACGGCGAATCTGGGATCGTCGAGGGCGAAGAACGTGCGAAGTTTTTCCGGATCCCGCCCGTTGAACGCGTCGGCGTAGTGCGTGAGGAACCTGTCAGGGTCGAATCTCATTTTCCTCTCCCGCCTCCCCTTCCCTTTCCCGGCCCCCGCCCGGCAGATGGCGGAACGTGCCGGGGAAAGTGCATCATACCGAACGCGAAAAGGCAATACCACCGGCAAGAAACATTTTCCCACCGTGCCGGGGCCTCAAGGGGCCGGCGAACCAAAACCGGCCCGCCCCCATCGAATTCCCCTCGCCGGTTTCCCTACTCCCGTCCCGCCGGGCGCCGGGCGGGCGGATACGGAGCGTACCCGTCATCATCGTCGTTCCAGAAGCGGTTCCGGGTGAAGCGACAGTCGATGACCCCCTTTCGGCAGAGCGTGTCCCGCCACTCGTACTTCAGGAAGTGGCGCTCGGCCACCCGGCGTTCCGGTGTGAACTGCACCCGGATCGAGGGGGAATACTTCTCTTTCCCGAATCCGGTGCCTGCGGCCTCCCCGCTTCTCTCCGGCGCGAGCTTCCCCGCTGCTCCCTCATCCGGGACCCCGGGGCCGGGTGCGCGGGATGCCCTCCCGTCCTCACGCCCCGTTCCTTCCTTCTCCCGGTTGTAGTAGGTGCGGGGAAGAGGTGCATTTTTTTCCCGATACACCGCGACGGCTACCACCCCCATCGCCGAGAAATCCCGGAATCCGCCCGCATACGAATCCTCCGGCGTCGTGAAGTAGAACCGGTTGACCGTGTTCCGGGCCGTGCGCCAACCGTCGTAGGTCTCTGATTCGTAAGGGCCCAGAATGTACATGCGCTCCTTGTTTCGCAGGTGGGATTTTTTCCCGGAAATGATGTTCCGTCCGTCCACAGCCACGACGACGCCAATGCGCCGTCCCGTGTTATTCCGGATCCGGATGCCGTATTGCTCCCCTTTTTCGGCTTCCACGTAGGCACGGTAGGTGTCGTGTCCTCCCCCTGCGCCTACCTGGTAAAGAGGAAGAACTCCCTTACGGTGGGAAACGAGCTCCACATCCACGGTGGCTGCCGAAGACGCAGTAGCCCATGCGCACAGCAGGAAGACCGAAAGCAGCCACAGGGGCTGCCGTCCCGGGAGGACGCAAACGCAACTTCGTTTCATGGTGGTTCTCCTTTCGTCGCAAAAAAAGTTTGGCGGGCGGCCGCCCTCCCTTAGTACTTAGCCCCATGGACACGGCAGGAGACCGGAAGGTTCGGTGAATCTTCCCGGAATGGTGTTTTATTTTGTGAATTAGTGTATCCGAATATGTCTAGTTATGAAGGGCAAATTACCTGACATTTAACGGAAATCTGCATGGTAAAATGAGTTTTGGAAAATGTCATCATGCATAAGGGAAATGAACGCAAATGTCATTTATGAACCATCTTATAATGCCCTTAATGAGGATAAATACCGGTTAGATTGGTTCTAACCGAAGCCTGGATGGGGGGGGATCACAATGAAAGATTACCGATCGATCCGTGATGAGTTGGAGCGGGGCGACTATACCTTTCGCGGAACCTGGGAGAAGTACGGGCCTTTCCTGATCCAGAACAGGGGGGGAGAAATCCTGATCGGAGATGCCCAGTTCCAGGGGCCGATCCGTATCCAGGTCGACAAAGGAGCCCGCGTGGAGATCGGCGACTATACCAGCATCAACTACGGTGTCGAGATTCATTGCAAGGTGCGCGTGACGATCGGCCGGTATCTCCTCATCGCCTGGAACGTGACGATCCTGGACACCGATTACCACGGGGTCGGCTACAGCCCCCCGAAGCACAAACCGACCACACTGGAAGACGGCGTATGGGTGGGAAACGGATCCACCATCCTCAAGGGGGTCACGGTGGGAAAGGGATCCATCGTCGCCGCCGGGTCGGTGGTAAACAAGAACGTCCCTCCCTTCACCATCGTCTCGGGAAACCCGGCAAAGGTGATCAAAGAGCTCGATCCTTTCGAGGGAAAGCACGGCCAAATATACGAGTACAAATGGTGGGATCCCTCCTTTGTCCCCTTGCATCCCGATGAAGTCTATAAACCGGAACTCGACAAGTTGGAGATACCCGCTCCCGTAGGAGATGCGTTCGCAATAAAACGGTAGGATGCACGCAAAGGGAAGGTTCACAAGGCGGCGAGGAGAAGAAATCGGCTATAGTTGCAACGTCTTTCCCGGCGCAACCATGACCGGCCGGGAGTCAACCTCGAACCATACCGGAAGCGAGGAAGGATTGTAGACCCGATCCCGGGCGACCGAGAATCGCAACCTGCGCGTCGCCACGATGTAATCCGCCATTTCCCTGGCTGTTGCGTACCAGGTGTCGTCCTTTCCGCCCGCAAGACGGCAGAAATCTTCCATGAGATCCCAGTTGTCGTCCCGGTTAAAATCGGCGCTGTGTCCCCACACCACCATGAGCACCTGCTGGGGGGATTCTTCCTTCCGGAAATGGTCCCCCAGGGCGAGAAGGTTATCATTGTGATGACAGGTGGGATCCCAGACATGAACGTTGGCCGGGACCTCGAGGAGGCGGGTCCCCCTGACGGTTCTGGCGTACTCGATTCCCAGCGAGGGAAGAAGACGCACCAGGTCGTCACTGAACGTTCCGAAGGGGAAGGACATCCCCCGCACCGGATAGCCCACCAGAGCTTCCAGCGCCCTTCGGTCGTCGAGGATCTCTGACGCCGCAATGTCGGGCGGAATTCTTTCCAGGTGGTAGTGATGGACCGTATGGACGGCGACTTCGTGATTCTTGTACAAGGAATCAACTTCGGAGGAACGGACCCATCCGGACCTGTCCAGCATCCCCGAATTGAGGTGGAACGTCCCCCGGACACCGTGCCGGTTAAGTATCTCGACCAACCGCCGGTCGTGGACCGTGCCGTCGTCGTAGCTTAAGGTCAATGCGCGAGTTTTACCCTGCGGAAAGAGACGGAACCGAACCCTCATCGATTCCCCCGTCGATCCGGAATAGCGTCCCTCCGTTTCCCCTTGTCTCTGCCTTCTTCCATTAACATTTTGATATTTTTAAAAAAAGATAATTATTCGTGCGGCCGGGAACTTTTTTCGGGCCTCCTGCGTCTAACTGGATAGAACTCATCATTTCCCTCCGATTGGTGAGCTTGGGAAAGGGGGGCCACACGTGGCAGGGTGGCCCCCCTTTCTCTTATGGAAGAGGAAAAATCCCGCCTCAGCCAAGAAAAAGGTCCGGGAGCAGCGCGGCGCCCGGTTCGTACGCATAGGAGGAAAAGTCCGTAACTCCTTCCTGTGAAAGGACTTCCTCGTCAATGAAAAAATTTCCCGTGCAGTGTAAAGCCCTGCGGACGAGAATCGCATGCGCTGCATCGGCCACGATCTCCGGCTTCCGGCAGTTGGAAAGGGAGACCGCCCCGCCGAGCATCGCAACCGCCGCCGTGGCGATGACGGTCCGGGGCCACAGGGCGTTGACGCCGATCCCGGCGTCCCGGAACTCCTCGGCCATACCGAGTACGCACATGCTCATCCCGTACTTCGACATCGTATAGGCGCAATGATCCCGGAACCACTTCGGGTCCAGGGAAAGCGGCGGGCTCAGGGTCAGGATGTGCGGGTTCACCGACTTCCGCAGATACGGGATCAGGGTCCGGGAGCAGGCGTAGGTACCGCGAACATTGACGCCGAACATCAGATCGAACCGCTTCATCGGGGTGGCAAGCGTGCCGGTAAGGCTGATAGCGCTGGCGTTGTTGACGAGGATGTCGATTCCCCCGAACGTATCGGCGGCCTTCTCGGCCGCGGCGGCGATCTGCTCGTCATGGCGCACATCCACTTGCACGGGCAGCGCCCTGCCGCCGGACGCCAGGATCTCCTCGGCGGCCGTGTGGATCGTCCCCGGAAGCTTGGGATGGGGCTCGACGGTCTTGGCCGCAATGACGACATTCGCCCCGTCGGCGGCCGCCCGGAGCGCGATCGCCTTGCCGATGCCGCGGCTTGCTCCGGTGATGAAGAGCGTTTTCCCCTTAAGCGTAGGCAACAAAGAACCCCCGGAGGCCGTCTCCGGCCCTATTCCTTTTCCGCCCGGGAGACGCGGTCGATGATCTCTTTTGCCTTGTCCTTTCCGCCCAGCCCGAAGGCCAGCCCAAGCGAAGCGACGATGATGAGGAACGCCCCGAACAGGAACCTCGTGGCCACGCGGAGCTGCTCGAGCGCCGTCCCCGCGGCGATGATGATGATGAGATACTGGATCCCCTGTCCGAGCAGGTTCGCCTCCATGATCTTCGCGGAATCCGCGAATGCACGCGTGAACCGTCCGGCGAGAATGCCGAGCCAGATCCCCAGCCCGAGGATCAGCAGGGCCAGGAAGAGATTGGGGAGGAAACCGACAAGTTCATCGAGGAGCATCTCGATGTGGGTCAGTCCCAGGGCGTGCGCCGCCGTGCCAGAGAAGGCCAGGATCACCATCCAGAAAATGATGGCCCCGACGAGGTCGAAGAGGGGGTACCGAATGTCCCCGACCCCCAGAAAACGCAGGTAGGACCCTTCCTGGGCGAATCTCTCCCAGCCGATCGAGTTCAGGATCTTGATGACGAGGTACCGGACACCAAGCGCGATGGCGACGCCCACGAGGAAGACCAGGACCGCCGCGATGAAGTTGGGGAGGAACTCCCAGATCCTCTCCAGCATGGTCTCGATGGGGTGCAGGAGGGTACGTTCGCGCATAGGATCTCCTTATCTCCCGGTGAGGATTCCGGAGAGCCGGGACGATTTCTGCTGTTGATACCGCTTGAGGAGAATGCTGGGGACGCGGACGGTTCTCATCACCTCCTCCGTGGTGTCGGGACCGAAGAGCGAGGTGATGCGCCCCGCGTGGCGGGAAGCCCCCATGAGGAGCATGTCCGTCTCCTGCACCTGTTCAATGATGCTTTTCGCGGCGTCTTTCGACCGGATCACGATCTTGTCAACGGGAAGGCGGAACGGGAGGTCCTTCGTCACCTCCTCCATCCAGGTCGCGATCCGTTGTTCCTCCCCCTTCGGTGCGGATTCGGGGATGATCCTGAGGATCGCGACGGACGATTTGAGCTCCTCGGCCAGGGCGGGGGCGATGTTCACCGCCAGTCGGCAGGACGGGGTGTCCTCTACCGCGAGCATCAGCCGGCTCACATCGGTAAGGAGTTCCCCGTGGTATATCCCCACGTTGCACGGAGCTTGCTCCAGTACATTCAGGAGGACGATCTCCTGGAACTGTTCCATGAAACCCCCCTCCCTCTCTCCCATGGGTCCCAAGAGAATGAAATTGCTCTTCTCTTCCCGTGCCGTCTCCAGGATACCGTAGGAAAGACGATGGGAGACCTTGATCAGGCGGGCGAACTCCACCTTGTGCTCGTCGGCGATGTTTTCCCCCAGGCGCAGCATCGTCCTCGCCTCCTGAACGCCCCCCGTGAACCGGTACAGGGGAACCTTGGGCGGCGCCTCGACCACGGAGAGCGCGGTAACCTCACCCTCGTAGTTTTTCGCAAGCGAGCAGGCGATGCGCATGAGAGGCCGGATGTGTACCTGCCGGAAGGGAACGACGAGTACCCGGTAATCCTTCCGCGCCATCTCCGCTTCGGCCAGGGCAAGCACCGAAAGGGCTTCCGCCTCGGTCTTGGAGGCGTAGAGCTTGTACACCATGGTCCCGATGAGCAGCCAGGCCATCACGGACAACCAGGCCGTCGGGCTGTAGACGAACATGTACACGGCGATGAACAGCTGCGTGACGATCCCCAGGACGGGGACCAGGGGAACCAGGGGCACCCGGAATCCGCGCTTGAGTTTCGGGTGGGTCTTGCGCATCCGGATGAGGGTCACGTTCACCTGGAGGAAGACGAGCAGGAACATGATGTCCGCCGCGCTCGCCACGTCCTCGATCGGCAGGGACAGCGCCATGAAGATGACGATCACTGTCGAGGCGCCGATGGCCAGGTGGGGGGTCTTCTTCTCCGGGTGAACCTTTCCGAGAAAGACCGGGAGGTTGTGGTCCCGCGCCATGGCGAACGCGACGCGGGAGGAGGAGTAGACCGTCGCCAGGAGCGCGCTCGCGGTGGACAGAAGCCCCCCGATGAGCACGACGACCGCTCCTCCGGGAGCGAACTGCCGCGCTGCCTCGACGATCGCAAGCTCCTTCATGTTCCCGAGAAACTTCCAGGAGGGCATGCCCTCCACGTGGATGGCGCCGATCGCGACGAACGCCACCAGGAGGTAGATCGGGATGACGATCAGCAGGGCGAAGAAGATCGCCCGGGGGATGTTCCGCGTCGGGTCCATCACCTCCTCGCCGCCCTGGGCGATCACCTCGTACCCCTGGAAGGCGATGAAGGTAAGCCCCATGGCGCTGAAGAC
>DATHRT010000133.1:0-3058 GCA_035464915.1 Candidatus Limnocylindria bacterium | reverse complement strand
TCAAGGCGGGAAGCGCGACCGAGCCCGAAGAGCGTGCCGGGATGTCCCATATTCTGGAGCACATGGCCTTCAAGGGGACGAGGAGGCGGGGCCCCGGCCAGATCGCGCGGGAGGTGGAGGCTCTCGGGGGAGAGATCAACGCATATACCAGTTTCGACCAGACGGTGTACCACATCACGATCTCGGGGAGGTATCTGGAGAACGCCCTGGACATCCTGGCCGACACCCTCGGGAACTCGGTGTTCGACGCGGAGGAACTTGCCCGGGAGAGGGAGGTGGTCCTCGAGGAGCTCCGGATGAACGAGGACAGCCCGGGGAGGGTGAACGGGAAGGCGATGTTCCGGGAGGCGTACCGCGTTCACCCGTACGGCCGCCCCGTGATCGGGTACGATAACACCATCCGGAAGACGACCCGGGACGATCTTGTCGCGTACTTCTCCCGGTATTATTCCCCGGGGAACATGGTGCTCGTGATCGCGGGAGATGTGGACCCGGAAACGGCGCGACCCCTGATCGAGAAGGCGTTCCTCCCGCTAAAGACTTACGAGTCCCCGCCGGACGGGGCGCTGGCCGAACCCCCACAGCAGGAGATCCGGGTCAAGATCCAGGAGCGCGACGCGAAGCGCGCCTATCTCGACATCGGGTTCCACGGCCCCTCGATGCGGGACGAAGACGTCTTCTCCTGGGATCTTCTCTCCATGATCCTGGGAAGCGGTCAGACCTCCCGGCTGTACCGCGAGGTGAAGGACGCCCGGGGACTGGTCGATTCGGTGAGCAGCTACGCCTACACGCCGAAGGACGAGGGAGTCCTGATCGTGTCGGCAACCGGCGCGGCCGACAAGGCGAAGGAGGCGTTGCGGGAAATCCTGCGGCAGACGTTCCTCCTGGCGGCTGCGCCCCCCGAGGGACAGGAGCTTGCCCGAGCCAAGACCTCCATCGAGAGTGATTTCATCTACTCCCTCGAATCGGTGGGATCCCTTGCCCGGCACGTCGGGTTCTTCGAGACGACCCTCGGCGACGGCGGTTTCGAACGGAAATACCTTCAGAAGATCCGCGGAGTGTCGGCCGACGATATCGTCGCGGCGGCCCGCAAACACCTGAGGCCGGAAAACCTCACCGTCGCGGCCGTGGTTCCGCAGGGCGAGTCCGGTCTGATTTCCCCGGAGGAGGTCCGCCAGGTGGCGTGGGAGGCGTACCGGGAGGCGATGGAGCCCGCGGAAGAGGCAGGGCAGCGGGGGTCCGTCGTGAAGGAGGTCCTGGAAAACGGCATCCGCGTGGTCATCCGGGAGGACCGGGCGGTCCCGGTGGTTGCCTTGGAGGCCGGCTTCCAGGGCGGTCTTCGCGGCGAGAAGAAGAGCTTTTGGGGGATCTCCACGATAACCGCCGATATGCTTACCAAGGGTACGAAGGACAGGACGGCGATCGAGATCTCGGAGGCGGTGGAAAACATTGCGGCCGACCTTTCCGGTTATTCGGGCAGAAACTCATTCGGCTTGCGGGCCCGCGTGATGAGCAAGGATTTCGCCACCGGATTCCGCCTGTTCGTCGAGTCGCTCCGGTGGCCCTCGTTCCCGGCCGAGGAACTCGAAAAGAAGCGCCGGGAGGTCCTGGGGCGGCTCAAGCTCCAGAAGGACGACATGGTCACGTCGGTCATCCTTCTCTTCCTCGCGACCCACTACGGGGAACACCCGTACGCCCGCAATCCGCTGGGGACGGAGGAGTCGATCGGCAGGATCACCCGGGAGGACCTGGAACGCTACTACCGGAGATGGGCGGATCCGAGAAACATGGTGATCGTGGTTTCCGGGGACATCGGCGCCGAGAAAGCGCTCTCTGCCGTCCGGGAGGCCTTCGGGGATTTTCCCCGCAGGGAGGGATTTGTCCCGATCGGGCCGATGCCGGTGCCGGAGGAAAAGGGAATACGCCGGGGGGAAGAGCCGGGGGAGAAGGAGCAGGCGCACTTCGTCATCGGGTATACCGGTGCACGGGTCACCGATTCCGACCGGTATGCCCTCGACGTGCTCGGGTCGGCCCTCGCCGGACAGGGGGGCAGGCTCTTCACCAACCTCCGGGACAAGAAGTCGCTGGCGTATGCGGTGACCTCGTTCTCCTCGGAGCAGGTCGACCCGGGGTTCTTTGCGATCTACATGGGGACCAGTGCCGAAAAAAGGGACGGGGCGATTACGGATACCCTGAAGGAAATCGAAGAAGTACGGGCGCACGGAGTTACGCCGGAGGAGTTCGACAGGGCGAAAAAGTGGATGATCGGCAAGTACGAGATCGGCCTGCAAAGCAACTCCGCCTATGCCGACAAGATGATGTACAACGAGCTGTACGGAATCGGGTACGAGGAGACGTTCCGGGAGCCGGAGAAGATCGAAGCGGTGACCCTCGAAGAGGTGAATCGGGTGGCCACGAAGGTTTTGCATACCGATCGCTATACCATTGCCATCCTCGGAGGCAGATAACGGAACGAAAGGACTTTCCTCGAGTCAGGCATTGGACGCCAGCCACCACACAACAATTAGCTGCGCTTCCTTATGGTGCATTTCGGCGCGCATTATGTTGCATTTTGAGTTGCACGCTTTTTCCCTTCGTTATTTTGCATCCGCGTATTTTTCTAACATACCAAAAAACATAGATATTTATTGCAGACTGGTATTTGTTCGGCGTGTGGCATCCTCCTTGCCTCGGTAAGCGAGAATCTTCCGCCGGCTTTGCGACGGGATTTTAAGGAAACGGCGGGGAAGGGAAGAGTGAAGATGGCACGAAATGAACGCTTTCCGGTTCCAACGTCCCTCCTTGTATCTGTCGTTATCCTCCTCGCCTGGGCAGCCGGTGGTCCTGCCGTTGCGTCCGGGCCCGAAACGGTCGATTTCCCCGGGGCGGTGGCGCGGGCCCTGAAAAACAACGCGGACGTTTCGGCGGCCGGGTACGAGTGGACCTCCGCGCGCAAGGGGGCGGAGGCCGCGCGGGGGAACTACCTGCCGAAGCTTTCCCTCGAGGAGCGGTTCGTACGCACGAACGTGCCGGCGGAGGCATTTGCGCTCAAGCTGAA
>DATHRT010000132.1:0-5437 GCA_035464915.1 Candidatus Limnocylindria bacterium | reverse complement strand
GCGAAAGTCGGCGACTCGCAGCGGGGGGAGGACCCTTCCGTGCTGGCACTGGAGGAGCACGCGGCCTCCCTGTTCGGCAAGGAAGCGGGGTTCTTCGTCCCTTCCGGGACGATGGGCAATCTGGTATCGGTCGCCTCGTGGACCCGGCCGGGGGACATCGTCGTCGCCTCCTCGTCCTCCCACATCGCAGGGCGCGAAGCGCCGGGCATCTCGAACCTCGCCGCCGTAGCGCTCCTGGGGATCGACGCCCCCGGGGGGATTTTCACCGCCGAGGACGTTGCCGGGGCGATCGCGTCGACACCCTCGCTGGGCAGGGCGAAGGTCCGGCTGGTGGCCGCGGAGAACACCCACAACGCGGGCGGGGGGACGATCTTCCCCATCGCCTCCCTGCGGCGGATCCACGCCCTCTGCCGCAAGGCCGACATCCCGGTCCACATCGACGGATCCCGGATCTTCAACGCCTCGGTCGCCTCCGGGGTGCCGCCCGCGGAATACGGAAAGACGTGCCACTCGCTGATGTTTTGCCTTTCCAAGGGACTGGGGGCGCCCGTCGGCTCCGTCGTCGTGGGCTCCCGCGATTTCGTCGAGGAGGCGAGGAGCGTGGGGCTTCGTATCGGCGGGGGGATGCGGCAGGCCGGGATCGTCGCCGCGGGGGGACTCTACGCCCTGCGGAACAATGTCAAGCGGCTCGCCGAGGACCACGAGAACGCGAAGGAGCTTGCCCGCGCGCTCGCGGAGCTCCCCGGAATCGAGCTGATCAATTCCCCCGTGAAGACGAACATCATACAATTCCGGTGGAATATGCCGACCCTGTCCCTCCCCCGGTTCCAGGAGGCGCTGGGCGGGAAGGGCGTTCTCGTAGACGACCGGGCGTTCCCGGTATTTCGCGCGGTCACCCATCTGGGAATAGGGAAAAAGGAGGTCGCCCGGGTCGTCCGGGCGTTACGGCAGGTCTTCGGCTAGTGGGACCGTTCTTTTGAACCGCGGGCGATATCCTCGGCCACCTCGCCCACCGTCTGCTTCATCATCCGATCCGTGATCTTTTTCGAGCTGTCTCCCGATGAGGCCATCTTGGAGACCCAGTTCCCCCCCTTGCGGATGAATCCGCCGCCTCCGCCGACCTGTCTCGTGGCCTTCCCGCCGCAATGCGGGCACTTGGAAAGCGCCGGGTCCGTGATCCGCTGCTCCTTCTCGAACTCCCCGCACTTTCCACACTTGTATTCGTAGGTCGGCACGCTGTCCCCTCCGCGGTATTCCGTAACCGTTGCATTATCGCACGATCCCCCTCCCGCCGCCAGAAAGTTAGGTCTGCGCAGATCACCGTGACATAAGAGCGGCTTCGCATCCTCGGAGGGGGTTCCTCGCTCCGTCGCTCGACTTGCGATGTATCCGCAAGTCTGCGCTTGCCCTTCCTCCCCGAAAAGCTCCGCTCGGAACCCCCTTCCTCGGCTGCTCCGCCGCGTTCTCCCGCTTCCGGAGCGGGGTTACGCCCGCAGGGAGGGAGAAAGGGTGACCGGGTCGCACCGAATCGGGGATAATGGTGGGAAACTCAGTGTAGCGGAGGTCAAAGCCGCTTGTCCCTGTTCCTCATCTCCGTCTTCACGATCTACGGAAGCGCTCACGCCTACGCGCTCCTTAAGGCGAAATCGGCCCTGGCGTTCGGATGGAAGACCGCCGGCCTGATCGCCCCGGTTCTCGGCGTGCTCACTTTCGCTCCCCTGATCATCTATTTCCTCGGGAAGCACGGGATGGAGGAGGCTGCCCGGGCCGCCTCCTGGGTCGGGTACACCTGGGCGGGGCTTCTCTTCTTCTTCCTCTGGACGAACCTGGCTGTCGACGCCCTGAACCTCGTCCTCCGCCTGGCCGGCGCAGTCTCGGGGAAGGGGGCTTCCGCGTATCTTCTCGCCGGGAAGGGCCGGTTTTTCGGGCTGGTCGCGCTTTGCCTGGCGCTCGGGGCTTACTCCTTCTTCGAGGCCCGGGACATCGGCGTCGAGCGGGTTACGATCCGCACCGACAAGCTCCCCGCATCCACCCCCCGCGTCCGCGTCGCGCAGATCTCCGACGTGCACCTCGGCCTGCTCGTACGCAACACGAAAGCGGAGAAGATCGCCGAGGTGATCCGGCAGGCCGATCCCGACATTCTCGTCTCCACGGGGGACCTGGTGGACGCGGAGATCAACCACCTGGAGGGGCTGGCGGAGATCTTCGTGAAGATCCGTCCCCCCCTCGGGAAATACGCCGTCACCGGGAACCACGAGTTCTACGCCGGCCTCGGCCAGGCGCTCTCGTTCACGAAGCGGGCGGGGTTCTCGGTCCTCCGGGGGGAAGCCGTAACGGCGGGCAGCGTCTTGCGGATCGCGGGCGTCGACGACCCCGTGGGGGCGGCGCTCGGTGGGGTCTCCGGCCGCCGGGAGGAGGAGATCCTTGCGGGGAACCCCGGCACGATGTTCACGATCCTGCTCAAGCACCGGCCCCGGGTGGCGGATGGGTCGCGGGCGCTGTTCGACCTGCAGCTGTCCGGCCACACGCACAAGGGGCAGATCTTCCCGTTCCGCTACGTGGTCGGGCGCCCCTACCCGAACCTGTCGGGGCTGTATCCCCTGGGAGGTTCCTTCCTGTACACCAGCCGCGGGACGGGGACCTGGGGGCCCCCGATGCGGTTTCTCTCCCCCCCCGTCGTAACGGTCATCGACATCGTGCGTCCCGGCGCGCCCGGCTCTTGATCCATGAAGCCCTTCCTTTTTGTCACCGACCTGCACGGGGACCGCCGAAGGTACGAGCGAACCCTGGCCCTGGCAGTCGAGACCGGCGCCTGGCTTGTCGTAAACGGCGGCGACATGTACCCCCACGGCCGGGTGTACGGGGACCAGGAGCGGTTTCTCCGGGAATTCCTCGATCCCCACTTCGCGAGGTACCAGGAGGCGGGGATCCGGCACTTCGGGTTTCCCGCCAACGACGACCTCCGCGTGCACGATCCGCTGTTTAACGAAATCTGCTCGCGGTATCCCCTGGTGGAGAACCTCGCCGGGCGGATCGTCCCGGCGGGCCCGTACGAATTCGTCGGCTTCAATCTGGTGCCCGATTTTCCCTTCCGGCTCAAGGACCGGGCGCGGATGGACGCTCGCGAATTCGTCTTCCCGCCGCAGTTCGGCGGGGGGATCCTCTCCCGGCACGGCGGGTGGGAGGAGATTCCCGACTGGAAGGCGTATGCGCAGACGCTTCCCACGATCGAGGAGGAACTGGCCGCGCTTCCCAAACCGGGCGACCCGGACCGCGCCGTCTACGTGATCCACGGCCCTCCCGCGGGGATGGGGCTGGACGTCGTCCGGGGCGGGCATCCGGTGGGTTCCCCCGCCACCACCCGGTTTCTCGAGACGGTCCGGCCGCTTCTCTCCCTCCACGGCCACATCCACGAGTCCCCGGAGGAAAGCGGCGTCTGGATGAGCCGTCTCGGGGACACGGTGTGCATCCAGCCGGGCCAGTCGCACTCGGACCTGACCGTTGTCCTGGGGAACCTGGAGGAGGGGGAATTCGACATGCGCGTCCTTCCGGTCGACTGACATGAGAAAAACACGAAAGACCCGGCCCCCCGCAGCGGCGAAACGCGCCGAACGGGTCCAGATGCCGATCATCCCGACGGTGGCGGGATGGATCGCCGGGACACCCGGCACGATCTCCCTCGGCCAGGGAGTCGTCCACTACGGTCCTCCTCCGGCGGCGCTTCGGAAAATCCCCGCCTTCCTGGAAAACGCCGCCCATCACAAGTACGTCCCCGACGCCGGGCTTCCCCGCCTGCGAAAAACCTTCGAGGAGAAGCTTCGCGCCGAGAACGGGATCGACGCCGCCTTCGGCCGCAGGATCTTCGTCACCGCCGGTGCGAACCAGGGCTTCCTCAACACCCTGCTGTGCCTGTGCGACCCAGGCGACGAGGTCATCCTGCTGTCCCCCTACTACTTCAACCACGAGATGGCGGTGGGACTTTCGGACTGCCGGGCCGTCTGCGTCCCTACGGACCGGAACTATCAGCCGCGCCTTGCGGCGATCGAGGCGGCCATAACGACCAGGACCCGCGCCGTCGTGACGGTGTCGCCGAACAACCCGGCGGGGGTCGTCTACTCCCCCGATACGCTGCGGGCGATCAACCGGCTCTGCGCCGGACGAGGGATCTACCACATAAGCGACGAGGCGTACGAGTATTTCACTTACGACGGGGCGACGCACTATTCCCCCGGCTCCCTCGACGCGGAGCACACGATCTCGCTTTTCAGCATGTCGAAGTCCTACGGCATGGCGAGCTGGCGCGTGGGCTTCCTCGTGGTCCCCGAGCATCTCTTCGACGACATGATGAAGATCCAGGACACGGTGATCATCTGCGCCCCCGCGGTCTCCCAGGCCGTCGCGCTGGAAGCCCTGAAGGGAGGGCGCCGGTACTGCCGGCGCAGGCTCCCCGCCCTTGCCCGCGTGCGGGAGAAGATGCTCGCCGCGTTTGCGCGTCTCCCCGACCTGCTGACGGTACCCCCCTCGCGGGGGGCGTTCTACTTTCTGGTAAAGGTCCGCACCTCGATGGACTCCCTGACTCTCGCGGAGCGGCTGATCCGGGAGCACAAGGTCGCCGTAATCCCCGGGGGAACGTTCGGGCTCGTGAAAGGGTGCTACCTACGGATCTCCTACGGGAATCTCCCCAGCGAGGCGGCTTTCGAGGGAACCAGGCGACTTGTCCGTGGGCTGAAAGCCATTCTCGGCAGCTAAGCCGGACCGTCATCGTCCAGGACAATGCCGTACAGGTTCCCCTCGGGGGGCTTCCCCCGCTTCTCGACAGAAACCTTGCACTCTTCCGGGCGCGGCTTCCCCTTGCGGTGATGGGAAACCAGGACCTGTACGACGTTCCAGCCGATCTTCCCTTCCTCTGCCATCACGGTAATGACCTCGAGGGCTGTCCGGCTGTCGTAGCCGGACTCCCGGTACGGCCGGGGGAGATGAGGGCGTCGTACACGTCGCACGTCGCCACGATCTCCACGAAATGCGAGGAGAGGGGGATCCCCCGGGGGTACCCCGAGCCGTCGAGGCGTTCGTGATGGTCCCGGGCGATCACGGCGGCCAGGATCCCGGGCTCCTTCAGATAATAGGACAGGAGGACAAACCCGGCCAGCGTGTGATGTTCGAGGGCCTTGCGCTCGGATTTCCGGAGGGAGGTCTTCTTCGTCAGGATCTCCAGGGGGACGCAGATCTTGCCGAAATCGTGGAAAGGCCCCGCCGCCGCCCCCTGGAGGATCTCCTCGAACCCGTCCAGCAGATTCCTTGCGAGGTGGCTCGACAGAGCGAACACCAGAAGGATGTGGTGGTAGGTATAGGGGTCGTTCCGCTTGTAATACCCGATGGACTTGAGCACAGGGAGGGGCAGCCGGGTCATCTCCAAAAGGCGGATGAGGCCGCGGTA
>DATHRT010000131.1:0-2116 GCA_035464915.1 Candidatus Limnocylindria bacterium | reverse complement strand
GAGGCGGTCATCGCCGTCGGGGGGGATGGCACGGTGAACGAAGTGGCCAGCGGGCTTGCGGGAATGGCGACGCGGCTCCTGGTCGTCCCCCACGGTACGGGAAACGTCTTCGCCGCGGAGGTAGGACTTCCGAAGTCCGTGGAAGGATGCCTTTCCCTCCTGTCCGAGGGGAAGACGATCACGGTGAAGCTTGCGAAAGCGGGGAAAAGGCACTTCCTGCTCCTGGCTTCGGCGGGATTCGACGCCGAGGTTCTGGATCGGATGGGTGCCCGGGGGAAGCATTACCTCGGTATCGGGGCGTATCTCCTGGCGGGTACGGCGCATCTTTTCCGGGAGCAGCCGAGCCTCTGGGTGGAACTGGAGGGACAGGAGCGCCTGGAGGCGCAGGCCGTCATCGTCTGCCGGGGAAAAATGTACGGCGGGGGAGTAATCATGGCGCCGTACGGCAACCTCGAAAGAAACACCCTCCAGGTGGTTATCCTCCGGAGGATCGGGCGCATCCCGATACTTAGGTTCGTGTGGAACGCCCTTCGGGGGAAACACACCGGTTCTCCGGACATCCTGATCCGGGAGACCACCTCGGTCTTCGTTCGCTCCCCGATCCGCTCCGCCGCTCAGGTGGACGGAGATTATCTCGGACCGCTCCCCGTCCGTTTCGAGATGACGGACGTACCCGTCCGGATCATCGTGCCGCCCTCCTACCCCGGGAAGAAGCCCGGAGGCGACACCCCGGCATAGAGGAGTACGTGTTACGATATATTTTTGCCGGTAGAAACCCACTCATGGAGGATTTTCTTTATGCGCCACTTGATTCTCGGAAGCGGCCCGGCAGGCATCGCGGCTGCGAAGGCCGCCCGGAAGATGGAGAAAGACGCCGAAGTCGTCATCGTCACTGAAGAGTTCGCCGCTCCCTATTTGCGGCCCAACCTCCCTGACATCATCTCCGGCCAGATCGACGCCTCCGCGATCCCGGACCCCCAGGCCAAGGACCTCGCCGCCGAAGGGATCGAGGTCAGGCCCGGCAAGCGGGCAAAACGGGTGGACGCCGCCAAGAACCGGATCCTCTTCTCGGACGGAAGCGAGGAGACGTACAACTTTCTTTGCATCGCCACGGGCGGAAAGCCGATCCTTCCCCTGGCGTTGATGGGAAGCTTCGGAGCCTTCCTGTCGCTCAATTCCCTGAGCGACGCCCTCCGGATCAAGGCACGCGCTCTCCGCTCAGACGTATCGGTGGTGTACGGGCCGGGCTACCTGGGACTCGAGGCGTCGCGGGCGCTCCGGAAGCTGGGGCAGCAGGTGATCTGGATCAACCCGGGGCTCCCCCGGTTCGGAAATCCGATATCCGGCGAGCTCGAGGCCAAGGTCACGGAAACGCTACGGAACAGCGGCGTAACGATCAAGGAGGGGACGGACATCGCCGACGTGCTCGACCTCGACGGGGGAACCTGCCTCGTATACACGGCGGGCGGAGAGGAGATCCGCTGCCAGATGATCGTGGTCGCCACCGAGAGACTCCCTGTCGTCCATTTCCTCGAGGGAAGCGGGGTGAAGGTCGGCACGGGGATTCTGGTCGACGAGTACCTGCTGACGAACGTATCCAACATCTTCGCGGCGGGCGACTGCGCCGAGGTGTTCGATATCAACCGCCGCGAGAGCCGTATCAACTTCGGGTGGCGCAGCGCGATGAAGCAGGGGCAGCTCGCCGGGGAGAACATGGCCGGCGGGGGCAAGCTCTACATAAAGAACACCGAGGATTACTTCGGGCTGCTCTACGGATCGTCTCTGCTGGAAAGGGCGAAATAGAGGGAGGAAAGGGCCCGACGCCCTTGCAACGGAGCGATCCCCGACCCGGGACACTGGCTCGCGGAGGAGGAGTGTCACCGCCCCGCCGATTCGCCGGCAGGAAACGCCCACTCGCCCGCGCTGAAGCGGTCGGAGCAGGACGGGCAGATCAGGAACACGTTCAGGGAGCGGCCCCTCCGGCGGAAGGCAACGTGGAATCCGCCCCCGTACCCGCACCGGGGGCATGACGAAAGCTCTTCTTCCACCCGGACGTTCTCCGGGGAGGGCGTCTTTTCCTTTCCCCTCATATCACTCCCCTTTCCCCTTCGTCCGG
>DATHRT010000130.1:0-3133 GCA_035464915.1 Candidatus Limnocylindria bacterium | reverse complement strand
GGCGATCGCGATTCTCATGGTGGGCAATTTCCAGGAGGACGCGTTAGACTTCATGGTGAACGTCCAGTTCCGCATTGCCCAGAGGGAGGATCTCGCTGTGACCTTCATCGATCCCACGTCCCGACGATCCCTGCACGAGCTGGGAAGCCTCCAGGGCGTATGGTACGGGGAGCCCTTCCGGTCCGTACCCGCCCGCCTGAAGTTCGAGCACCGCAGCTACCGGACATCCCTCCAGGGCATCGAAGCGGGGAGCAGCCTGCATCGTGTCCTCGACATGGGGTTGCGACCCGTGAAGATCCCTCCCTCCGGCGTCGTGCTGACGGAACATCTCGGCGGCATCCTCGGCATTCGCCCCGGAGACCTCCTGACCGTCGAAGTTCTCGAGGGAAGCCGGCCGGTGAGGAAGGTGCCCGTGGCATCCCTCGCGAAACAGTACGTGGGGGTGTCCGCCTACATGGAGCTTTCGGCCCTGAACCGCCTTCTGCGCGAGGGAAACGCGATTTCGGGGGCGTATCTTTCCGTGGACGAACAGTTCCGGCCTGCGGTCTACGCCACGCTGAAGGGGATGCCACGCATCGCGGGGACAGTCATCCGGGAGGACGCCATCCGGAGCTTTTACGACACATTGGGCGAATCCCTGCTCATTTTCACGTTCATCAACACGGTGCTTGCCGGCACGATCGCCTTCGGCGTGGTGTATAACAGCGCGCGGATCGCTCTTTCCGAGCGCAGCCGGGAACTGGCGAGCCTTCGGGTGCTGGGGTATACGCGCGGGGAGATCTCCTACATCCTGCTCGGAGAGATCTTTGCCTTCACGCTGGCGGCCATCCCGATCGGATTTCTTTTCGGGCGGTCCCTGTGCGGTTATATCGCCGCGAACCTCCAGTCGGACCTCTACCGGGTCCCCCTGGTCGTGGAGCCGGGCACCTACGCCTTTGCTGCCGCCGTGGTCCTTTTCTCCACCTGCCTTTCCGCGCTCTCGATGCGCAGAAAACTTTTCCGCCTGGACCTCGTCGCGGTCCTCAAGGCCAGGGAGTAAAGGGGATGCGCTGGGGCAGGTGGGTTCTCCTGTTCGCGGTCGCGGCGGCCGTCGTCCTGGCCGTCGCCTACGGCCTGATCCCCCGGCCC
The DNA here is from genome assembly GCA_035464915.1 of Candidatus Limnocylindria bacterium. GTDB lineage: Bacteria > Desulfobacterota > Deferrimicrobia > Deferrimicrobiales > Deferrimicrobiaceae > CSP1-8. Next base: position 2,005 of record DATHRT010000130.1, on the reverse strand, counting down.
GTTCCCGTGGACATAGCCAAAGTCACGCGCGGCCCGCTCCAGGTCACCATCGAGGAAGAGGGGAAAACCCGGGTGAAGGACCGGTTCGTCCTTTCGGCACCCGTCACGGGGTACGTCCGCCGCATCGGTTTTCACGTGGGGGACAACGTCGTCCGCGGCCAGGTCGTGGCGCAGCTGGAGCCGGTGCGCCCTGCGGTTTTGGATACCCGGAGCCGGGCGGAAGCGAAGGCGATGGTGGAAGCTGCGCAGGCGGCGCTCGACGCGGCGGAAGAAAACGCAAGGGTGGCGGCCGCCGCCGACGATTACGCGCAGGCGAGATACGAGCGAACGAAAAAACTCCACGAGTCCGGCTTCGCCAGCAGGGATGAACGGGAAAGGACGGAGTCGGAGGCACGGCAGGCCCGGTCGGCGCGTCTTTCCTCTGCGTTCGCCGTGGAGGGAGCCCGGTACGACCGGGAGGCGGCACGCACCCGGCTTTTATATTCCCGTGGAGAGGGGGGAGGACGTTTGACCCAAAGCGTCGCCGTTCGCACGCCGGTGGAGGGGAGGGTGCTGGGGATCCCCCATAAGAACGAGGGGGTAGTGGAGGCGGGCAGGCCCCTGGTCGAGATCGGAGACCCCCGCGCCCTGGAAGTCGAAGTCGACGTATTATCCACCGATGCGGTACGCATCCGCCCGGGGACGTCCGTGCTCTTTCATCGATGGGGAGGAGACGCTCCGCTGGAAGGGGAAGTGCGGACCGTGGAGCCCGCCGGCTTTACCAAAATCTCCGCGCTGGGCGTGGAGGAGCAGCGGGTGCTCGTCATCGCCGACATCACCTCGCCATCCGCCCTCTGGGAGCGGCTGGGCGACGGCTACCGCCTCGAGGCGAGTTTTCTTCTGTGGGAAGGCGACGACGTCCTCCAGGTTCCCGCCAGCGCACTCTTCCGGTACGGCGACGGGTGGGCCGTGTTCGCGCCAGGAAACGGCAAGGCGAAGCGCCGGGCCGTGGAAGTCGGGCACCGCAACGGCCTCGTCGCCCAGATCGTCTCGGGCATTTCCGAGGGGGAGACGGTGATCACCCACCCGAGCGACCAGATCGAGGACGGAACACGCGTCCGGAAACGGTAGCGAAATCGAGAAAAGGACGGAACGAATGAAAGAGAGATCCGGCGGGAACAAGATCGAACTGGTCGACAGCGTGCTGCGGGGAGACGAAACGGACCGGCCCCCGCTTTCCCTCTGGTACCACTTCGGCGTGCAGCACGGGGGAGGGGCCCGGCTCGCCCGTCTGGCGCTCGACTATTTCCATCACTACGACTTCGATTTCCTCAAGGTGATGAACGACTACTTCTATCCGATGCCGGAGGGGATCGACGCCGTCCGTAGCGGGGCGGATCTGCGGCGCATCACCCGTTTCGACGTGGAACGATCCCCCTGGCGGGAACAGTTCCGGGCGCTTACGGTCATCGGTTCGGCGTTGAAAGACAAGGCCTACTTTCTCGACACCGTGTTCGATCCCTGGCACACGTTGAAGCGGGCCCTGGCCGGGGAGCACATCGGCCCCCTTATGGAGGGCGAACCGGACGCCGTGCTCGAAGCCCTGGACGTCATCACGGAGAACCTGATCGCCTATAGCCTGCGGTCCCTCGACATCGGTTCGGCGGGGATCTTCCTGTCCGTTCCGGCGTCCCGGGAGTTCATGAGCCGGGAGCAATTCCTGCGCTTCGTAAAACCGTTTGCGCGCCGGGTCCTGGAAGCGGTATCGGGGCGCGGCAGGATGAACGTCGCCCACATCCACGGGGAAGACCTGTATTTCGACGACTGCCTCGATTTCCCCGTTGCCGTGTTCAATTGGTGGGACCGCGGCCCCGGGGGCCCCTCCCTTGCTTCCGTGAAGGAGCGGATCACCCGATGCGTAATGGGCGGCATCGACCACAAGATCGTCACCCGCAGAACCGGCCCGTTTCTGAAAAACCATGTGCGGGAAGGAAAGAAGCTCGGGGGGAAGGACAGGTTCTTCCTG
>DATHRT010000129.1:0-10103 GCA_035464915.1 Candidatus Limnocylindria bacterium | reverse complement strand
TCCTCGAGCATCGGTGCAATCTCCGAAAACGTTCCTGCGCCTTCGGCCTTCACCGGCCGCACCTCTGAGGCGAAAACGACCAGTATCGCTGCGCAGGCAAGGAAAGCGGCCTTTCTCCCTCCCTGGAGATTCACCCGACTCTCCCCCCGCGGAACCGGTAGGCGTCCGCCACCGCCATCAGGGAACCGCACACGATGGTCATTCCCTCCTTGCCTGCCCATTTTCGTGCGATGGCCCATCCGTCGGCGAAGTCCTTCGCCTCCCGGTACCGGATCCCCGCCTTGCGGAGCGCGGACGACAAGACGAGTAGCGGGGCAGCCCGGTCCGTCTCCATGGGATAGGCGACGACGCCGTCCACGACGGCGGCGATCTCCCTGAGAAAGCCGGCAACGTCCTTGTCGACGAGCATGCTCCACAGGGCCACGATTTTTACCGCCCTCCCGCCGCTTCTTCTCTTTGCCAATTCCCGGGCGAGGGCCATTGCGGCAGCCGGGTTGTGGGCTCCATCAACCCAGGCCCCGACGTTTCCCTTCCCGGGCAGGGGCGCATACCGGCCGGGCCAGCTTGCCTCTCCCAGGGCGCCCCGCGCGGCCCGCGCGAATGTTTCCTCCGCCACCCCCCGGGACGCAGCCACGATCCACGAGGCCGCCAGGGCAAGCAGGGCGTTGTGACGCTGAAATTCCCCCCGCATACGGACCTTGATCCGCCTGAGGGAAATACCGGGGAGGAGAAACGATATTCGCCCCTCCGAACACTCTTCCCAGCGAAGGTCCCGGTCCATTTCCCAGACCCGGCTTCCTTTTGCCCTCGCCACGGAAAGGACGACTTTCCGGGCGGACGGGGGAAGTCTTCCCAGAACCGAGGGGGTGTTTTCCCGCAGGATCCCCGCCTTCTCGGAAGCGATCTCCTTGAGGGATTTGCCGAGCCATTCCGCATGGTCCCGCTCGACGTTCGTGATGACGGACACCACGGGGAGGCAGAGGTTCGTCGCATCCCATCGCCCTCCTAAGCCCGTCTCCATGACGGCCAAGGATACTTCCCTCTCACGGAACCAGTCGCAAGCGATCCATGTCATCTCCTCGAAGTAGGAAAGGGGCTCCCCGACCCTGTCCGCAACCCCTTCGGAAAGCGCAGCGGCTTTCCCGGCGAACCGGGCAAAGTCGTCGGGGGGGATTTTCTCTCCCCCCACGCGGATTCGTTCCTCCGGCATGAGAAGGTGGGGGGACGTGTACAGGCCGACGGGTTCGGCCAGCGTCCGGCGAAGGACCGCATCCACGAAGCATGCGGTCGATCCCTTTCCGTTCGTCCCGGCGATGTGAACCGTCCGAAAGGCACGTTCGGGGTGCCCCGTCATTTCGCATGCGGCGATAATGCGTTCGAGTCCCGGCCGAATCCGTTCCGGACGCCGGGCTCCCCCTGTGTGCCTCATTTTCCGGCGGGGGGCTCCAGAAACCGGAGAATCTGCGTCAGCGTCGGTTTGAGCTTCGTCCGCTCGACGATCATATCCACCATCCCGTGTTCCAGGAGAAACTCGGCGCGCTGGAATCCCTCCGGAAGCTTCTGCTTGATCGTCTGCTCGATGACGCGGGGTCCGGCAAACCCGATGAGCGCCCCGGGCTCCGATATGATGACGTCTCCGAGCATGGCGAAACTCGCCGCAACTCCCCCCGTGGTGGGGTCGGTCATCACGCTGATAAAGGGAACCTTTGCGTCGGAAAGTCTTGCCAGCGCGGCGCTGGTCTTTGCCATCTGCATCAGGGAAAGCGTCCCCTCCTGCATCCTCGCCCCGCCGGACGCGCTGAAGATGAGGAACGGGCGCTTCCGTTCGAGGGCGTGCTCCCCCGCCATCGTGATCTTCTCCCCGACCCCGCATCCCATGGACCCGCCGAGATACTCGAAGTCGAGCACCCCCAAGACGACCTCGATCCCGTTGATGCGGCCGGTACCCGTGATCACCGCTTCCTTGCGTCCCGTCTTCTTTTTCGCATCCCTGAGCCGGTCGGTGTACTTTTTCGTGTCCGAAAAAGAGAGCATGTCGACGGACTCGATGTCCTCCCCGAATTCCTGGAACGTTCCCTCGTCCACGACGGAACGGATTCTTTCCATCGCCGGAATCCGGAAATGGTAATTGCATTTCGGACAGACGTTGAGATTCCGCTCTACCTCGGGCTTGTAGATGATCTCGAGGCAGGCGTCGCACTTGATCCACACCCCATCGGGGGTCTTGATCCGCCTTTCCCCTTCATCCTTTTTCCGGAACAGTCGTATCGCCATCGCTCGGTCACCTCATCGCTTTCTTGAGGGAATGCACGAACCGTCGGAGGGCGTCCGGCCCCTTCCGCGAGGTCCCGTGACGCTCCACCACCTTGACGCATGCACTCCCGACCACCGCCGCATCGGCGTGGGAGGCCGCCGCTTTCGCCATGGCGGGATGGGAGATCCCGAAACCGACCGCGACGGGAAGGCGGGTATGCGCCTTCACCTCCCGCGTCCACCTCAGGAGTCGGGGAGGGAGCGATTTTCTTGTCCCTGTGATCCCGGTAACCGAAATCAGGTACAAGAAACCCGAACCGATCGCGGACGCGTTCCGTATCCGCTTCTCTCCGCTGGTCGGAGAGACGAGCGGGATCCAGTCCAGCCCCGATCTTCTTGCCTGTGGCGCCATCTCCCGGGCTTCCTCCGGAGGAAGGTCCACCACCAGGACCCCGTCCGCTCCGGCGGCCCGGGCATCCCGGCAGAATTCCCGCACCCCGTACTGAAGGAAAGGGTTAAAGTACCCGAACATCACCACGGGCGTGTCATGTCTCTTCCGGAAGTCGGACAGCAGGGACAGTGCACGCCCGGGAGTCATTCCTCCCGCGAGGGAGCGCCGGGAAGCCGCCTGGATCGTCGGTCCGTCCGCCATCGGGTCGGAAAACGGGATCCCCAGTTCGAGTATGTCCGCTCCCCCTTCGGCCGCGCTGCACAGGTAGGCCAGAGAGGCACGCGGAGCCGGATCCCCGGCGGTAAGGAAGACCACCAGCCCCTTCTCCCCGGATTCTCCGAGGCGGGCGAACGCCTTCTCAATGCGGGACACGCCCGGCCCTCTTCCTTTCCGCAACGATGTCGATGTCCTTGTCTCCCCTCCCGGACAGGTTGATCACGACCGTCTCGGTCCTTCGCATTTTCCTCGCGAGGCGGAATCCGTACGCGACTGCGTGGGAAGATTCGAGGGCCGGCAGGATCCCTTCCCATCGCGAGAGCAGGTCGAAACCCTCGAGCGCCTCCCGGTCCGTGACCGCAACGTAGACGGCCCGTCCGGTGCTTTTGAGAAACGCATGCTCCGGTCCGACTCCGGGGTAGTCGAGCCCCGCGGATACGGAGTGGGCCTCCCGGATCTGGCCGCTTGCATCTTGTAAAACGAACGATTTGCTCCCGTGCAGTACGCCCGTGCGCCCCCGGCACAGGGGCGCCCCGTGCTTGTCCGTTGCCAGTCCCAGCCCACCGGCTTCCACCCCGACGAGCTTTACTTTTTTCCGTCCCAGGAACGGGGTAAAAATTCCCATGGCATTGCTCCCCCCCCCCACACAGGCCACGACCGCGGAGGGAAGACCGTTTTCGATCTTCTGAAACTGCCGGATGCACTCCTTCCCGATCACGGACTGGAAGTCGCGGACCATCATCGGGTAGGGGTGGGGCCCCGCGGTGGACCCGATAAGATAATGGGTGGTCCGGACGTTCGTAACCCAGTCCCGCAGCGCCTCGTTCATGGCGTCTTTCAGGGTTTTGCTCCCGGAGCGGACCGGGACGACCTCCGCACCGAGAAGCCGCATACGGAAAACATTCGTTCGCTGGCGGCGGATATCTTCCGACCCCATGTAGACCGCACAGGGAATTCCCATCTTCGCACACACCGTCGCGGTGGCCACGCCGTGCTGCCCCGCCCCTGTCTCCGCGATAATCCGGCTCTTTGTAAGCCTCCTGGCAAGTAGTCCCTGTCCGAGCGTGTTGTTGATCTTGTGAGAACCCGTGAAGGCGAGATCCTCCCGTTTCAGGAAGATTTTTGCCCCTTTCCCCTTCTCCGTGAGGCGGCGGGCGAAGTAGAGAGGGGTGGGACGTCCTGCGTATTCCCTGAGCATCCCGTTCCATTCCTCCCGGAATCGCCTGTCCCGAAGCGTTTCCCGGTAGGCCTTTTCCAGCTCGATGAGCGCGGTCATCAGCGTTTCCGCAACGTACCGCCCCCCGAAGGGGCCGAAATGCCCGTTCCGGTCAGGCCAGCGATTACCCGCCGATTCCCGCAATCCCGAATCCCCCTCTCGCGCGATCCACGAACGCCTTCATTTTTCCCGGGTCCTTCTTCCCGGGTGCCGCCTCGACGCCGGAAGCCACGTCGACCCCGAACGGCCGTGCCGCCCGGATGGCCCCTGCCACGTTCTCCGGAGTCAGTCCCCCGGCGAGCATCCATGGCCGGCCCGAACCGGACGAACCGTCTTTCCCGAACCGGACGAGGGGGCCTCCTGTCGTTCGCCCGAGAGCCTCCCAGTCGAGGGGCTTTCCGGTTCCCCCGTACTCCCCGGGGAGGGAGGCGTCAAACAGAAACGCACGGCACGGGTAGTCCCGAAACGCTTCCAGACCGGCCTCGTTCTCCATGTGCACCGCCTTGATCACCGGATACCGGATACGGGCGGCGCCGGCCGCAGGCTCGTGCCCCGACAACTGGACCACCCCGATCCCGAGTTTCCCGCAGATCTCCGCGATCCTGTCCGGGTTCTCGTTGACAAAAACGGCTACCGCGGTTGCTCTCTCCCGTATCGCCTCCACGATCGGACCGGCCGCCTCAGGGGCGACATACCGGACCGATTCCCGGAAGAAATTGATCCCGACCGCGTCCGCACCCGCCTCCACGGCCAGAATCGCGTCCCCGGGGGATGTCACCCCGCACATCTTGATCCGGAACATCTTCCTCCCTACCCCCCCGCCTTCGGCAGGTGAGAGAGCGCTTCCTGGATCTTGGTCTCCGGGTGCTCGTGATCGACGAGCTTTCCCGACAGGAAATCGTCGTACGCGGCGAGGTCGAAGAAGCCGTGTCCGCTCAGATTGAACAGGATCGCCTTTTCCTTCCCTTCCTCGTCCGCCCTTTTCGCCTCGACGATCGCCGAATGGATGGCGTGCGCCGACTCGGGCGCGGGAAGTATCCCTTCCGCTTGTGCAAAGGAAAGCGCGCTCTTGAACACCGCCAACTGCTGATAAGCCTGCGCCTCGATCAGCCCTTCGTGGCAGAGCTGGCTGACCAGGGGGGAATCTCCGTGGTAGCGAAGACCTCCCGCGTGGATCCCCGCCGGGATGAAATCGTGGCCGAGCGTGTACATCTTGACGAGCGGTGTCAGCCGGGCCGTGTCGCCGAAGTCATAGGCGTACACTCCCTTGGTCAATGTCGGGCAGGAGGCCGGTTCCACGGCAACCACGCGCGGATTTTTGCTTCCGGCGATCTTGTCGCGGAGAAACGGGAAACTGATTCCTGCCATGTTGCTCCCGCCGCCGCAGCAGCCGATCACCACGTCCGGGTAATCGTTGGCGATCTTCATCTGCTCCACGCACTCCAGGCCGACCACGGTCTGGTGAAGGCAGACGTGGTTCAGCACCGAGCCCAGCGAGTAGCTCGTGTCTTCGCGGGTGGCGGCGTCCTCGACGGCCTCGCTGATCGCGATCCCGAGCGACCCCGGCGAGTCCGGGTCGGTTGCCAGAATCTGCCTGCCGCACTGCGTGTCCTCGCTCGGGGAGGGAACGACTTTTGCGCCGAATACCTCCATCAGCATCCGCCGGTACGGCTTCTGATGGTAGCTGACCTTCACCATGTAGACCTTGGACTCGAGGCCGAAAAAGCTGGCCCCGAGGGCAAGCGCCGACCCCCATTGTCCCGCGCCCGTTTCGGTGGCGATACGCTTCCGTCCGGCCATCTTGTTGTAATAGGCCTGCGGGATGGACGTGTTCGGCTTGTGGCTGCCCGCTGGGCTTACTCCCTCGTACTTGTAATAGATCCGGGACCGGGTCCCGATCGCCTCTTCGAGCCGCTTGGCGCGGTACATGGGCGAGGGCCTCCAGAGTGCGTAGATCTTTCGGATCTCGTCGGGAATCGGGATGAAGCGCTGCGTCGAGACCTCCTGTTCGATGAGTGCCATCGGGAACAGAGGGGCGAGGTCGTCCGGGCCGATCGGTTTGCCGGTTCCCGGATGGAGAACCGCGGCCGGGGGGTTGGGCATGTCTGCCATGATGTTGTACCAGGTCTTCGGAATTTCGGAGTCTTTCAGGACGATCTTCGTTTCCATTCGACTCGCTCCTTTTCTTGGTCTTTATTGTACACTCCCTGCTTGAGCTTTCGGATCGCCTCCGCCGCGTCCGGGGACCGGACGATCGCCTCCCCCACCAGAAAAGCATCCGCCCCGATATCGTGGAATCTCATCACATCCGTAGGGGAGGAAATACCGCTCTCGACGACCTTGACCGTTCCGGGCGGAGCCTGCGGGAGCAGCCGGGCCGCCGTGTTCAGGTCGACCCGGAGCGAAGTGAGGTCCCGGTTGTTGATGCCCACGATCGTCGCCCCGCTGCCGGCTGCTATCTCCATCTCTTCCTCATCGTGGACTTCCACAAGAGCCTCCATGCCGTATTCCGTGGCCATGCGAATCATCTCGGGCGTTTTCTCCCCGAGCACCGCGACGATCAGCAGCACGAGGTCGGCGCCGTGCGCGCGCGATTCGGCCAACATGTACTCGTCCAGCACGAAATCCTTCCGGAGTACGGGTAGATCGCCGCACGCGTCCCTCGCTTCGGAGAGATCCCGCAACGTTCCGCCGAAGAAGCGATTTTCCGTCAGAACCGACACCGCACAGGCCCCTCCCGATACATAGGACCTTGCGATTCCCGCCGCATCGAGGTCTTTCCGGATCCATCCCCGGGACGGAGAGGCCCGTTTGATCTCCGCGATGATACCTGGCCCCTCCCCCAGGAAATTCCGGATATCCCGGCGGCTAAGGTCCGCCCGCGCCTTGTCGGCGATCTTCAGGAACGGCACGGCGGCCTTCCTCTCCGCCAGTTCCTCCCGGACGGCGGAAACGATCCGGGCGAGGTGCTGCGTCTTCGCGGTCATACCGCTTCCCCGGTCCCCAGAATGTTCAGGAACTTCCGGAGCCTGTCCATCGCAGCGCCCGAGTCGATCGATCGCTTGGCCAGGGCAATGCCTTCCCGCACATCTTCCGCTTTCCCCCCCGCAACGATGGCGAATCCCGCGTTGAGGAGAACCGCATCCCGGGTAAAGCCGTGCTTCCCGGACAGAACCTCCTTGAGGATCCGGGCATTCGTCGCCGCATCGCCCCCCTTGATTTCCTGGGAGGAGGCGCATTCGAACCCTACCGACCGCGGGTCGAACAGATATCTTCTCATTTCTCCTTCCCGGACGTCCCACACGATCGTCGGAGCGGAAAGGGTAACCTCGTCCATGCCGTCGGTCCCGTGGACGACGAAGGACCGCCGTTGTCCAAGTTCCGCCAGCACCCGGGCGTAGGGTTCCCCGAGGTCCTCGCTGTATACCCCGACGATCTGCCGGTTCGCCCCGGCGGGGTTGCTCAAGGGGCCCAGAATGTTGAAGATCGTCCGGATACCGATCTCGCGGCGGGGGCCGATCGCGTACTTCATGGCCGCATGGAATTTCGGTGCGAACATGAACGTGACGCCGGCCTCGTCCAGCGCCCGCTGGACGTCCGCAAACGATGCCTGGAGGTTCATGCCGAGGCTTTCGAGAACATCGGCACTCCCGGATCGGCTGGTTACCGACCGGTTTCCGTGCTTGGCGACGCGAATCCCCGCGCCTGCAGCGACGAAGGCAACCGTCGTCGAGATGTTGAAAGTGCCGGACCGGTCCCCTCCCGTTCCACACGTGTCGAGAAGGGGTTCATTCGCAGGAGCCGAGATTCTTGCCGCTTTCTGCCGCATCACCAAGGCCGCCGCCGTAATTTCCTCCGTCGTCTCCCCTTTCATCGCAAGACAGGAAAGGAACGAGGAAATCTGCGCGGGGGTCGCCTCGCCTCCCATGATCATGTTCATTGCATCCCGCATCTCGTCCGGGGTCAGGTTCTTCCCCGACGCCACCTGCGAGATCGCTTCGCGCATGTTGCCGAAGCAAAGGCGAACCGGCTGACGCGGGTCGATAAGCGAGAGGAAATTCTCGAGAATCCTCATGCCGTACCGCGTAAGGATCGATTCGGGGTGGAACTGCACCCCGTAGACGGGCCGTGAGACGTGCCGGATTCCCATCACCTCGCCGTCCTCCGCCTCGGCGCACACCTCGAGCACCGATGGCAGAGACTCCCGCTCTATGGCAAGGGAGTGGTAGCGCGTCGCTGTCATCGGGTTTTCGATCATGGAGAAGATCCCCTTCCCGTTGTGCAGGATCTGCGAGGTCTTTCCGTGCATCAGAGTGGCGGCGTGTACAACCTTTCCCCCGAATGCCTTCCCGATGCATTGGTGCCCGAGGCACACGCCCAGTATGGGTATCCGGTCCGATAACGCGCGAACCGCGCCGAGGGATATGCCCGCGCTCTCCGGACCACCCGGGCCGGGGGAGATAACAAGGCCGTCGGGCGAAAGACCGACCAGTTCCTCCACCGAAACGGCGTCGTTCCGGTACACCCTCACCTCCGCCCCGAGTTCGCAGAGGTACTGGACGAGGTTGTAGGTGAATGAATCGTAGTTGTCGATTACTGCGATCACCGGTTCTTCTCCGCCTGGTCGCTCGCACCCGCCGCCCGGAAGAGAATCCGGGCCTTGCTGTGGATTTCCTCCCACTCCTTCTCCGGGTCCGAATCGGCGACGATTCCCGCCCCCGCCTGGATCAGCGCCTCGTCACCCCTCATAACGATCGTGCGGATCGTGATGCAGAAGTCCATGCTTCCCTGCAGGTCGAAATACCCTACCGACCCCGCATAGATCCCTCGCCGGAACGGTTCGAGCTCCTCGATGATCTCCATCGCGCGGACTTTCGGAGCCCCCGTGACCGTCCCCGCAGGAAAAGCAGCGCGGAGAACGTCGAATGCGGTCATCTCCTTGCGGAGTCTTCCGATGACGTTGGAGACGATGTGCATCACGTGCGAATACCTCTCCACCACCATCTGCTCGTCCACTTTGACCGTCCCCCACTCCGACACCCGGCCGGCGTCGTTCCTACCGAGGTCCACGAGCATCACATGCTCGGCAAGTTCCTTCGGGTCGGAGAGGAGTTCGGCCTCCATGCGACGGTCTTCCTCGGCCGTCGTTCCCCGGGGACGCGTGCCGGCGATGGGGCGGAGCTGTACGAGGTCCCCCTCCAGCCGGACCAGGATCTCCGGAGAAGACCCCACCAGTGCGAGGTCGCCGAATTTCAGCAGGAACATGTAGGGGGAAGGATTCTGGGAACGCAGTACGCGGTACACCTCCGACGGGGAGCGCTTCGTTCGGACCCGCGAGCGGTTGGAAAGAACCGCCTGGATGACCTCCCCTTCCCGAATGTACTCCTTCGCTTTCCGGACGGCCGCAAGGAAGACCTCCCGCGGAACCTCGAAGGCAGGCGGCGCCGCGTCGTCCGCTTCCTCGGGAATGTCGGTCCACCGGAGCGGCCCCTGTAGGATATCCTTTACTTCCTCGATCGCTTGAATGCACCGCCGGTATTCTTCGGATTCTGGCCGTGAACCCCCGCCTTGTCCGTGCACCACGATCCGTATCGTGTGCTTTACGTTGTCGAATATCACGAGTCGCGAGGGGAAGAGGAAGAATGCGTCGGGAGTTCCTTCGTCGGGATGGGTGTCCGGAATCCGCTCGATGTTCCTGACGTAGTCATATCCGATGAACCCTACGGCGCCCCCTGAGAGTCTCGGGAGGCCCTCCGCCTGGACATACCGTATTCCTGAAAGAATTCCTTCCAGCTCTTTCATCGGGTCCCCGGCCGCCGTGCGGATTTCGGATTTTCCGCCCCTGGTTATCGTCACCGTGTTCCTGTCGATGCGGAACCGGATGTACGGGTCGAAGCCGATGAAAGAATACCGGGCCCATTTCTCCCCTCCCTCGACGCTTTCCAGGAGAAAATGGTCGTCCGGGAA
>DATHRT010000128.1:0-6827 GCA_035464915.1 Candidatus Limnocylindria bacterium | reverse complement strand
AGCGGACCGAACTGGGTAAGCGCCACGATGACGCCTGCGAGGACGAACGGGACGATCCGGCCGCTTCCTTTTCCCAAAAACCCCGTCATTTCGTCTCCCCCGGCTCCACGGTGATCACGAACGCGTTGCCGAACTCCTCCTCCGGAACGACGCCGAACACCCTCGGCAGACGGGCAAGGATAAGAAACCCGAAAAACGTGGACAGGGCCCCGAACAGGATCGTCAGGGCGAAGGCGATGATGACGAACGGCGGAAGGGAGACGATCGGCTTCCCCCCGACGATGAGCGGCCAGCTGAGGGACGTAAGGATCGTGAAGGCGAACCCGGTAACGGTGCCGCTCGCGGCGCCCAGGAGAGCGAAGTTTTTTACCTTCGCCGGCTTTGTCGGCAGGATCTCGTCCACCTCATGGACGTAAAAAGGGGTTTCCACCCGGATCCTTTCCTGCGGGACTCCCTCCCGGGCCAGGTCGCGAAGAGCCGAAAGGAATTCCTCCTTGTCCCGGAACATCATCCGATTCTCCATCAGAGGTGCTCCTTGATTTCCGTGATCGACAGCACGGGCAAGGTCTTCAGGAATAGCAGATAGGCCGTGAAGAACAGCCCGAAGCTGCCCAGGGTGATCCCCACCTCGACGATGCTGGGGGTGTAGGTCCCCCAGGCGTACGGGTCGAAATCCCGGGCGAGGGACGTGACGATGATCACGAACCGCTCCACCCACATCCCCACGTTCACGAAGAGGGAGAGGACAAACAGGTATTTGACGTTGCGCCGCAGACTCCGGACGAAAAGCGTCAGGGGAGCGAGGGAATTGCAGAAGATCATGATCCAGAACATCACGGTGTAGTCGCCCAGGGCGCGGTACCGGAACGTCTCCATCTCGAAGGGGTTCCCGCTGTACCAGGCGAGGCCGAACTCGACCACGTAGGAGTAGGTCACGATGAGGGAGGTGAACAGCAGGATCTTCGCGATGCTCTCGAAATGGTCGTCGGTGATGTACCGGCCAAGGGCCAGGATCTTCCGCATGGGGACGACGAGGGTGATCACCATCGCCGTGCCGGAGAAGATCGCGCCGGCCACGAAATAGGGGGCGAAGATGGTGGTGTGCCACCCGGGGATGATGCTCATGGCGAAGTCCCATGAAACGACGGAGTGGACGGACGCCACGAGCGGTGTGGCGAAGGCGGCCAGGAACAGGTAGAGCTGGTTGTAGTTCTTCCACTGCCTTCTCGTTCCCGTCCATCCGAGGGAGAAAAAGCCGTAGATCCGCTTCGCCAGCCCCTCCTTGTACCTCCGCGCGATGGCGAAATCGGGGATCAGGCCCACGTAGAAGAAGACCACGCTCACGGTAAGATAGGTGCTCACGGCGAAGACGTCCCAGATGAGAGGAGACCGGAAATTCACCCAGAGCATCCGCTGCGTCGGGTAAGGGAAAAGGTAGTAGAACTTCCAGGTCCGGCCAAGATGGATCAAAGGGAACAGCCCCGCGACGAGAAGCGCAAAGACCGTCATCGCCTCGGCGGGACGGTTGAAGCTGGTCCGGAACCGGGCGCGGAACAGGTACAGGACCGCCGAGATCAGCGTCCCCGAGTGTGCGATGCCGACCCAGAAGACGAAGTTCGTGATGTAGACCCCCCAGCCCACGGGATGGGTGATTCCCGCGACCCCCATGCCGGTGTGGATCTGGTATCCCCATAATCCGAGGAGGGTGAGAAAGAGGGTCGCGGAGCATCCAAGCGCCGCAAGATACCCGAGCCCCGGCTTCTTCATCGCGGACAGGACGTCCTGCTCCACCTGGGCCAGCTTGTCGGGCTTATCCATGGCCTTCCCTTTCGGGGCCGCCTTTTGCACCCCCCAGATAGTATACGGAAGGATTCGTACCCAGCCCCTCGAATACCCGGTAGGCCCTCGTAAGGTGCGCCAGCCGGTACACCTTCGACTCCGTATCGAGGAGGTTGCCGAACGTGATGGCGCCGGTGGGACAGCTCTGGGCGCAGGCGGTAGTTACCTCCCCGTCCCGGACTTTCCGGGAATCGTCCTTCGCCCTGTCCTTGGCGGCACGAATCCGCTGGACGCAGAAGGTGCACTTCTCCATGACCCCCGCCGCCCGGACTTCGAGGTCGGGGTTGTGCATCCGGTCAAGCGGCTTTTTCCACAGGTGCCAGAACCAGTTGAACCGCCTCACCTTGTAGGGGCAGTTGTTCGAGCAGTACCGTGTCCCCACGCACCGGTTGTACACCTGGACGTTCAGCCCTTCGGGGTTGTGATAGGCGGCGTACACCGGGCACACCGTCTCGCAGGGGGCGGAATGGCACTGCTGGCAGAGCATGGGGAGGAAATCGACGTTTCCCGCCTCCCCGTAGAAGGGCTCGATCCGAAGCCACGACATCTCCCGGCCTTTGAGGTGGTCCTTCTTCCCGACGACGGGCACGTTGTTCTCGATGTAGCAGGCGGCAACGCACGCGGAACAGCCGTTGCAAAGCGCCAGGTCGATGGCCATGGCCCACCGGTACTCCTTGTGCTCGTGCTCCGGGTAGAGGCTTTCCTTTCCGTGGTGGTGTCTCTCGTCCTTGTGGGAGGGATCGGGAATCAGCCCCCTGCCCTGCTGGGACGGGGAGCCGGAGAGAACGGGGATGGCCGCCACCTTTCCGGATTTTTCGATCCGGATCCCCTCGAGATACCAGGTCGCCTCCCCCGTCCGTTCCTCCGTCCGCAGAGGGGGGGAATCCACGAAGTCCCGGCCGGCAACGAAGACCCCCTCCGCTAGGCCGGGCTGGATTTTCATCGGAAGCACCTGCGACCAGTCACCGGAGGAGACGGTGGCCTCCTCCCTGTCCTTTACCCCCAAGGCCTTTGCCGTCCCCGGCGAGACCGAGAGCCAGCGACCGTAGGAGATGGTGGTCAGGGGGTCGGGGACCTCGGACAGAAGCGGCAATCCCCGGCTGCGCCCGTCGAAGGTGCGCAGGGACGGGGCCAGCACCAGGACGGGCGCCTTCGGTTCCCCCCCTTCGGCCGCCGTCTCTTTGAGGAAAGCGGACGCCTTTCCCCCGTTAAGGGTCACGCGTTTTTCCGGGAGGGATTCCTCGACGAAGCCGTCCCGGAGAAGCGCATCTTTCCCTTTTTCCCCGAACCGCTTCGTCCACTCCGCGAAAAGATACTCCCGGTATCCCGTCGCGGGTCCCTCCCCCGAGACCGCTCCCATGAGCCTAAGCAACATATCGCCCTCGGAAAGCGTGTCGTGAAGGGACGCCAGAGCGGGCTTCACGAGGGAGACCACGCCCCGCCTCGGCTCGACGTCTCCCCACGACTCGAGGGAATGGGAGAGGGGAAGGATCAGGTCGGCCTCCTTGATCGTCTCGTCCAGGAGATCACCGAACGCCACCGACAGCTTCGCTTTCCTTACGTTCTCCCGGAAGGCGAACCCGGCCGGCAGGGAGAATACGGGGTTCGTCCGGGAGAGAAACAGCACCCCCGCCTCGCCCCTGGAAAGCCGTGCGGACAGGGCTTCCATATCCCGGAAGGTGCCCGTTCCGCCATACTTTTCGTTCCTCGCGAAATCGACCAGCCCGGGGATCTGCCCCGTGACCCACTGGATCATTCCCGCCAGGACCGCCACCTCGAGACCTCTCCGGTGGGACGTGGAAATCCCGCCGGCGATCACCAGGGGAAACCTTGCCTTCGTCACGCGGTTCGAAAGCTCCGCCAGCTCCTCCGCGGGGATCCCCGTTTTCTCCGAGGCGTTCTCGACGGAGAACCGGGGAAGCGCGTTGACGGCCTCCCGCGGGAGCCCGTGCCGCCGGGGGCCCCTCTCCAGGACCTGCCGGAGGAGATACGCAAGGAGAACCGCCTCCCTGCCCGGGAAGACCACGAATCGCCTGTCCGCGTTCACCCCGGTGAGCGACAGGTGCGGCTCCGCGTGGATCCACCGGAAATCCCCCCGGATCCGCGCCCGGGAGAGTTTCCGGGTGTAGGAGACCGGGCTTACGTGCGTCGCGAGGATATCCGCCCCGACCGTCAGGAGGAAATCGGCATTCTCGATCCGGTAATGGGGGATGTCGCGCTCCCCGAAAAGCAACCCGTTGGCCTCCGCTACGGCGGAGTGGGAATAGACCTCGAACTCGGGGAGCCTCTCGACCCCGAGCTTGCCGCAGAACGCATCGATCAGAAGGGAGAGGGAGCCGGTGGTCCTTCCGGACAGGAAGAGGTTTTTCCGCCCGGCGTCACGGGATCCGGCGAGGGATTCCGACACCAGGGAAAGCGCCTTCTCCCAGGAAACGGCCTGGAACTTCCCGTCGCCGTTTCGCAGCATGGGGGCTTCCACCCTCTTCGGATGATAGAGGCGGGTGAGGGAGGACTGCCCGCGGATACACAGGCCCCCGTCGTTTATCGGATGACCCGGCACACCTTCGAGCTTGATCGGCCATCCTTCCCTGCGCTTTACCGACAGGCCGCAGCCTGCCGGACACTCCGCGCAGGTGGAGGGGGAAAAATACGCCTCTCCGGGGATGACCCCCTCTTCCGGGGGCAGAACGGAGGAGACGAAGTCCTTCGTCTTCCGGGACCCGCAGGACGACAACAGGGTCGACCCCGACAGTATCCCCAGAACCCGCAGAAAATCCCTTCGCTTCATCCTTTACGCTCCCTCTACTTGTGGCAGGTGGTGCAGTCCAGAGGCGCCCCTCTTGCCCTGTGGCAGGAAACGCACCACCCCATCGTAAGCGCCCCCACCCTGCGGATCTTTTTCATGGTACCCACCTTCCCGTGGCACTCCGAACAGTCCACCCCCGCCTTGACGTGCCTCTTGTGGGAAAAGTAGACGTGCTCGGGGAGAAAATAGACCCGGTTCCATTCGACGGGCCGCTTCTCCTCGTAATGCCGCGTGAGCTTTTTGATCTCTTCCCTGTCCGTCGCGATCGCCCGGTGGCAGGACATGCACGTTGTAAGGGACGGAGCGCCCGCATGCCGCGACCGGTCGACGTAGATGTGGCAGAAATTGCAGGGAAGGTTGAGTTTCGACACGTGGATCGTGTGGGGAAAGGCGATCGGCTGGTCCGGCGCGATCCCCGCGCGCTGCCAGGAAACCCAGAGCCCCGCCGCGATCAGGAGAAGGACCCCGAAATAGGCCGTCACGGCGAGAAGGATCGCCGGTTTGCGAACGGATCGGGTCATGGCGACCCGCCGGTCTTGACCGTTTCGATCAGGTATCGGGCCACGGCGTCGATCTCTTCCTCCGGGAGCCCGAGCCTGGGCATGGACGGGTAATCCGGGTTCACCTTGACCGGTTCGCGGAGGAACGCTTTCAGCTTCTCTGCGTCGCCGCCGTACTTCGGCACCACTTCGTTGAGCGGCGGGCCGACGACCCGGATGTCGAACCGGTGACAGCCCGCGCAGACCTTCTCGAATACGACCTTCCCCGCATCCGTCCCCGTCTGCGCGGCGGCCGCGGGCTCTTCCGGGCGCGCCTCCTTTCCCGGTTCGGCCTCCACCGCCGCTTCCTGCATCGCCAGGAAGGCGATCCGGTCCTGGTAGGCGTTTCCGACCGCCGCGTCGTCATGCAGAAGGATCGCGAGAAAGATCAGGACGAACAGGAAAACCACCCGCGCGCCCGGCCCGCCCTCCCCCTTCCCGTCGAACAGGAAAAGGGTCAGGCACACCGCGAGCGACAGGAGAAGGACGACCGCCGAAGAGACGAACACTTCCGCCGAGAGCGCGATCTCCGGGAGGGTGACCAGGTCAAACAGCAGGAACACGGGGAGCACAAGGGTCGCAAGCAACGTAAGATTCCCGCCGAATCGATGCACAAGCCCCCGGTACTCCGCTCCCGTCCCCTCACCCCCTTCCGCCGTCCGGCCGCAAAGAAGGAGGATCGCCCCGCCGGTCATCCCGAAAAAGAAGGCGAGGAACAGGAGAAACTTCACCACGCCGTTCCAGGAGAGGAAAAACCGGATCTGCTTCTGGAGAAGAGGCAGCTTCCCCGGATTGAAGAGGATCCCGTACCCGGCGGAAAAGAGGAAAAAGGCGAGGATCAGCGCCAGCAGGCCGGCGGCGCCGGTGGCGGCAGTCATCGGGGAAAGGTCCATCGCGCGGCCCCGGGCGGACCGGTACAATGAAAGAAGGGCGAATCCGGAGAGGAGGACCCCGAGGATCCCGGCCCAGAATGGCCACGGCAGCGGGGACGCGTCGAAGAGGACCCGCGCGAAGACGAACCAGACGAGCAGCAGGGGGACGAGGCCGAATATAAAAAGGGCCGATTTGCTCATCAGGACGGTCCGCATCAGCTCCTGCGAGAAGCGCAGGTAGGACGAATCCCGTTTCTCCTTCCCCAGAAAGTTCAGGAGGAGGGAGAGGGCCGATCCGCCGATGAGAAACCCGAGAAAGGGGAGATGGAAGAACAGCACGAGGAACAGACCGTGCCGGAGCAGCGAGTAGAACTCCGAGGAAAGCGGTTGCAGATTCCCCCAGGAAGCCATTCAGGCCTCTTCCCCCGGAGAATCGGTATTTGTTAGAAACCGGTGAGATGCCATGCGCACCCGGGCGTTAGAAAAATCTTCCCCGGAACGGAATCTTGCTCCGGGCAGTCGATCCTGTCAGTAAAAGTCGGATTGATTTACTATAAGGGAATTCGTTGGACCGTTCAAATTTTTTGCTGGGAGAAAAACACCGATGTGCCGCATGCTGGCCTTCTCCTCGGACAGCCCCCTCGACCTGGCGCCGTACCTCGCCCAACTCGCGAGGCTCTCGGTCCACGGGAAGCTGGTGGACCGGTGGGAAAAGCGCCCGGGCGGGAACCACCCCGACGGGTGGGGTATCGCCTATCGCCGGGGGGGAGA
>DATHRT010000127.1:0-3629 GCA_035464915.1 Candidatus Limnocylindria bacterium | reverse complement strand
CCCCAAGGAACTGGCCCTGCACGGCATCACCGGCATGGAACAGGCCAACCGGTACCTCCAGCAGGTCTACCTCCCCGCCCACAACGCCGAGTTCCGTCAACCGCCCCTGGAAGAGGGGGCGGCTTTCGTCGAGTGCGTCGTCCCCAACCTCGACGACATCCTCTGCGAACAGCACGAGCGGGTCGTCGGGCGCGACAACTGCGTCTCCTTCGAAGGAAGGAAACTCCAGATCCCGCCCGATCGGCACCGCTGCCACTACATCAAGGCCACCGTCAGGGTGCATCGGTTCCTTGACGACACCCTGGCCGTGTTCCACGGCCCCAGAATACTGGCATGCTACGCCCCCGACGGGATCCCGATTTCTCAAAAGGTGGAGGCCATTGCGTAATGTCCGCCGCAAACGGCCGGGGAAAGCGCCCGAATCAACACCAAAAATCAAGCGCTCCACCCAAATACGAAAAGCGGACAATTCATTTGCTACTAAACCGGACAAATCTACTTGCTCTCAACAGTGGAAGGAGATGAGCCGAGAAAAGGAGGTCAGATCCGATTGTTTTTCAGCACCGGAATCCAGTGCCCATCGCGCCAGATGGATACGTCGAGCTCCGTGATTTTCAGGGCGTCCGTGCCATGATGCCGTGCCAGCGAAAGGAGTTTCTCCTGGGAAACCCAGGAATAGCCATCCCCGGATGCTGGGCCCGTCCAGACCACCATGGCATTTGCGAGAACAACGAGGAAAAGCCACAGGGTCATTGTCGTCAGAAGGATGCGAGCGATTCGTTTCATCTTCCCCTCTTCCCCGGGAACGTAATCGGACCTCCGTCCCGTCGGGACAAGTCGGTATCCTCAGGCAATCGATTGGTAGTGCGGTCAGGATGTTGGAATGGGATTAATATACCAGGGATACCATCGGGCGTCAACCGGTTTCCCTCCCAAGGATGCGAATCGAGCGGTACCGGCCGCTCTTGAGACCGAGATTGACATCGATGATTAATTAGGCCTATGCTCTGTCGGTATACAGAATACATGCAAGCGATTCGAAACGAAAAATCATTAAGAAAAGGGATGGAGCCATGCAGATTCTCTCCAATACCGTAGGCAGAAAGATCCTGATGGCGGTGAGCGGGCTTTTCATGCTCTTCTTCGTCATCGTCCATCTGCTGGGAAATTCCACCATCTTCTTCGGCCCGAACGCGCTCAACACCTATGCCGAGAAACTGCACAGTCTGGGGCCGCTGGTCTGGGCGTTCCGGGCCTTCATGCTTGCCATGCTAGGGCTACACGTCGTCTTCGGTGTGCTGCTGACACTCGAGAACTGGGCGGCGAACCCGGGCAAATATGCCGTCAACCGGAAACTGAAAGCCACCTTCTCCGGCGAGACGATGATCTGGACGGGCGCCATCCTGCTCGGGTTCCTCGTCTATCACCTCCTGCAGTTCACCGTCCGCGTCACGCCCGACATCATTCCCGAGGCGGTCGCCAAGCGGCCGGGAGACGTCTACTCCATGGTGCTCGCCAGCTTCGGTCACACGGCGATCGCCCTGCTCTACGTGGGAGCCATGGTGGTCCTCTTCCTCCACCTGCAGCACGGGATCCAGAGCTTCTTCCAGAGCCTCGGGTGGAACAACGAGCAGACCCTGCCCCGGTTCACCGCGCTCGGAAAGGTGCTCTCGGCGCTGTTCCTCCTGGGATACAGCGCCATTCCCATCCTCATACTCGTCGGTTTTTTGACCAAATAGGGGGTCCACAGTGATACTCGACGGAAAAAGTCCGACAGGACCGATCGAAAAGACGTGGGACAAGCACCGCTTCGACATGAAGCTGGTGAACCCGGCGAACAAGCGCAAGTACAAGATCCTGGTGGTCGGGACAGGGCTGGCGGGCGCCTCTGCCGCTGCTTCGCTCGGCGAGCTGGGATACAACGTGGAGGCCTTCTGCTACCAGGACAGCCCCCGTCGCGCCCATAGCATCGCGGCGCAGGGCGGGATCAACGCCGCCAAGAACTATCCGAACGACGGCGACAGCATCTACCGCCTCTTCTACGACACCGTCAAGGGGGGCGACTTCCGGTCGCGCGAGGCGGATGTGTGGCGACTCGCCCAGGTGAGCAGCAACATCATCGACCAGTGTGTCGCCCAGGGGGTGCCCTTCGCGCGCGACTACGGGGGACACCTGGACAACCGCTCCTTCGGCGGTGCCCAGGTATCCCGGACATTCTACGCACGCGGACAGACGGGCCAGCAGCTACTGCTGGGGGCCTATTCGGCCCTCTCCCGCCAGATCAAGGCGGGGACGGTTACGATGTTCCCCCGGACCGAGATGCTCGATCTCGTGGTGGTGGACGGGGAAGCCAAGGGAATCACGGTCCGCGACCTTGTCACCGGCGAGATCCGCGTTCACGTCGGGGACGCGGTCCTTTTGTGCACAGGCGGCTACGCAAACGTCTTCTACCTCTCCACGATGGCGATGGGAGCCAGCGTCACCGCCGCCTGGAAGGCCTACAAGAAAGGCGCCTTCTTCGCCAACCCCTGTTATACCCAGATCCATCCCACCTGCATTCCCCAGTCGGGGGACTACCAGTCGAAGCTGACCCTGATGTCCGAGTCGCTCCGGAACGACGGCCGGATATGGGTCCCCAAGAACGAGGGGGACAAACGACCACCCCATGAGATTCCCGAGGAGGACCGCGATTACTACCTGGAACGGAAATACCCGAGCTTCGGGAACCTGGCGCCCCGAGACATCTCCTCCCGGGCGGCGAAGGAACAGTGCGACGACGGCCGCGGCGTGGGACCGGGCGGGCGAGGGGTCTATCTCGACTTCCGCGACCCGATTGGGCGCCTCGGCGAGGAGACGATCCGCGAGCGGTACGGAAACCTGTTCGAGATGTACGAGCGAATCACCGGAGAAAACGGCTACCAGGTGCCGATGCGGATCTATCCGGCACCCCACTACGCCATGGGCGGGTTGTGGGTCGACTACAACCTGATGAGCAACATCCCGGGCCTCTTCGTGCTGGGCGAGGCCAATTTCTCCGTCCACGGGGCAAACCGCCTCGGCGCCAGCGCACTCATGCAGGGCTTGGCCGACGGGTACTTCGTCATTCCCTACACAATCGCCAATTACCTGGCACAGACCAAGCTGGGGAAGGCGAAGGAAGACCACGCCGAATGCCGGAAGTCGATCGAGGACGTCAAGGCCTCAACCAAGAAGCTCCTTTCCATCAACGGCCGGCGGACGGTAACGGAACTGATGCGCGAGCTCGGCACCCTCATGTGGAACAACGTCGGGATGGCCCGCAGCAAGGAGGGGCTCACCGAATGCATCATGAAGATCCCCGCAATCCGGGAGGAGTTCTGGGGAAACCTGAGAGTGACCGGCAACGGCGGGGAGATCAACCAGCAGCTGGAGAACGCGGGACGCACGGCGGACTTCCTCGAGTTCGCCGAGCTGCTCTGTCGCGACGCCCTTCACCGCAACGAGTCTTGCGGCGGCCACTTCCGCGTGGAATACCAGTACGAGGACGGAGAGGCCAAGCGCAACGACAAAGACTTCTGCTATTCGGCTGCGTGGGAGTTCAAGGGGGTCGACAGCGAGCCCGAACTCCACAAGGAACCGCTGGAATTCAA
>DATHRT010000126.1:0-7156 GCA_035464915.1 Candidatus Limnocylindria bacterium | reverse complement strand
GCCCTCCTGGGCACGCTCGCCATCGCCTCCTTCATCACCACCCCCGTGAAGAAGCTCTCCTCGGGAGTCACCGAACTCGCCACCGGAACGCACTTCAACCCGATTCCCTATCGCTCCGGGGACGAACTGGGGGAGCTGACCAGGAATTTCAACCGGATGGCGGAGACCATCCTCTCCCAGAAGAATCGGCTGAGCCGGTACGCGAGGGACCTCGAGGAATCGTACATCGCAACGGTGCGGGTTCTCGCCGCCTCGATTGATGCACGCGATCCGTACACGCTGGGGCATTCCACCCGGGTGGCGTTTCTTGCGTGCGAACTCGGAAGGAAACTCGGGTTTTCCACGGAGGAGACCGAACATCTGGAGAAGGCGTGTTTCTTCCACGACGTCGGGAAGATCCGGACACCGGACGACATCCTCCTCAAGGAGCAGAAACTCTCCTCCCAGGAGAGCGAGCTGATGCGGAGACACCCGGACAACGGGGCGGACATCCTACGGATGGCACCCTCCCTCCACCGGTATATCCCTGTGGTGCGATATCATCACGAGTGGTATAACGGCAAAGGATACCCGGAGGGGAGAATGAACTCGGAGATACCGATTCACGCGCAGATCATCTCGCTCGCCGACGCGTTCGACGCCATGACATCGTCCCGCCCGTACCGGAAGGCATTGACGACCAAGGAAGCAATCGAGGAGATTCGCCGGTTCCGAGGCACCCAGTTCTCCCCGGAACTGACCGATGTTTTCATCCGGATGGTGGAAGAGATGCCCCCGATGGAAGCGGTAAGCACCGACACCGCAGCTGGAGGGGAATAGCCCTTTGAAGGTCCCCGTTCGTTCCACGAGCGCCCTCCTGGCCGCTCTGCTGGTCGGCGGATGCGCCGCGTGGAGGATCCCGCCGGTCCGCGAGAAGCCCCCCGCGGTCGCCACCCCTCCCAGGGTCGGCACCCCCCCCCAGGCCGCTGCCTCTCGCCCGGCAGTTCCCTCGTCCGCGGACAATACCTACCACGAAGGCGTTGCCTTGATGAAGGAGGGGACATTCGAGCAGGCCCTGGAGCGTTTCGCCGACGTCTGGAAGGAGATTCCCGGCTATCCCGGGGTGGAGGAGAACTTTCCCGCCGCCCTGGAAGGGCTCAAGAAAAGCGGAGACGAGGCGCAGCAGAAGGGGCGGGGCGGGGAGGCCGGGAAGCGGTGGATGGCCGCCCTTACATTCCTCCCCCATCCCGCGATGAAGGGAAAGAAGCTCCCTTTCTCGAAGGCAGATCTCAAAGAAAGCGTCGACAGGCTGACCGACAATCTCATGGAGAAAGGGCTTGCGGACTACCGGGAGGGGCGGCTCGAGGAAGCCATTGCCACCTGGCGGAATATCCTTGCCTACGATCCCGCACACGAAGAGGCGAACAAGTCCGTCAAGACCGCCACCACGCAGCTCGAGAACCTCAAAAAACTCACCCCACCACCCGGCAAGTAGACCCGGGGGGGGAGCACTAAGGCTCCGGCCGGTGCTTTCGGCTCTCGCTCAGGAAGAACAGGACAGGCACGGTCATCCTCGACAGGAAAAGCGAGGCCACCTCCCCCGCCATCAGAGAGATCGCCAGCCCCTGGAAGATCGGGTCGAACAGGATCACGGACGCGCCGACGATCACCGCGGCGGCAGTGAGCATCATCGGCCGGAACCGGACCGCCCCCGCGTCGATGACCGCCTGGTCCAGCGGCATCCCCTGCGCAAGGCGCAACTCCACGAAATCGACGAGGATGATCGAGTTGCGCACCACGATCCCCGCCCCCGCGATAAAGCCGATCATGGACGTCGCGGTGAAAAACGCACCCATCAGCCCGTGCGCGGGGATGATTCCCACCAGGGAGAAGGGGATGGCGGCCATGATCGTAATGGGCGTCCGGAACGACTGGAACCATCCCACCACGAGGATGTAGATCAGCACGAGCACCGCCGCGAAGGCCAGTCCCAGATCCCGGAACACCTCGTAGGTGATGTGCCACTCGCCGTCCCATTTCATCGAATATTTCTGGTCCGTGAAGGGCTGGCTGGCCACGTAGCGTTCCATCCGGTATCCCCCGGGCATCGTGAGCCTGTCCAGGGCCTTGTTGATATTGAGGATCGCGTAGACGGGGCTTTCCACCTTCCCCGCCACGTCTGCGGTCACGTACACCACGGGCATGAGGTTCTTGTGGAAGATGCTCTTTTCCGCCGTCTCCTCCTCCACGCGGACAACCTCCCCCAGGGGGACGAGGTTCCCCCCGGTGCCCATAACCTTGATCTGCCGCAGCGCTTCCACGCGCGACCGCTCCGCGGGGGGAAGGCGCAAGAGGATCGCCACGTCTTCCTGCTCCCGGGGCTGATGGAGGAGACCCACCTCCTTTCCCTTGACGGCCAAGGCAAGCGTCTCGGCCACCTGTTCCACGGACACGCCATTCAATGCCGCCTTCTCCCGGTCGACGGCGAACCGGTACCTGGTCTGGTCGTCCTCCACGTACCAGTCCACGTCCACGATTCCCTCGGTCTTCTCGAGGATCTCCCGGATCTGCCGGGCCACTTCGATCTGCCCCCGGTAATCGGGCCCGTAGACTTCCGCCACCAGCGTTTGCAGAACCGGCGGCCCGGGAGGGACCTCGGCCACCTTGACCCGGGCTCCGTACGTTTCCGCCACGGCGCGAATCGCAGGCCGGACCCGTTTCGCGATGTCGTGGCTCTGTGCCTTTCGGTCCCCTTGCCCTACCAGGTTCACCTGGATGTCCGCCTCGTTGGACCCCCGACGCAGGAAATAGTGTCGCACCAGGCCGTTGAAATTGTAGGGAGAGGAAGTCCCCACGTACATCTGGTAGTTCACCACCTCCGGGACCGAGGCAAGGGCGTTGCCGATCTCCCGGGTAACCGCGGCAGTCTCCTCCAGGGGCGACCCCTCCGGCATGTCGATCACCACCTGGAACTCGCTCTTGTTGTCGAAGGGAAGCATCTTCACCTTCACGAGCTTGAGCGCAAAGAGGGACATCGATCCCAGGAGAAGCATGACGACGAGGAGCAGGAAGCCGTAGCGCCACAGGGGTCTGTGCAGAAGCCGGTCCATGGTGCGCCGGTAAATGCGCGTGGTCCACCCCTCCTCGCCTTGGTGGGCCCCGCCCTCCCGGGAAAGGAGCCGGACGCTCGCCCAGGGGGTGACGATGAAGGCCACGAGGAGCGAGAAGAGCATGGCCGCCGTCGCACCCACGGGGATGGGGCGCATGTAGGGTCCCATGAGACCCCGGACGAACGCCATGGGGAGGATGGCGGCGATCACCGCGAAGGTGGCGAGGATCGTGGGGTTTCCCACCTCGTCCACCGCCTCCACGGCGATCTCGGCGACGGACCGGCCGCGATTTTCCGGAAGACGGTAGTGCCGCACGATGTTTTCCACCACGACGATCGCGTCGTCGACCAGGATGCCGATGGAGAAGATGAGGGCGAACAGGGTCACCCGGTTGAGCGTGTAGCCGGTGAGGTAGAAGACAGCCAGGGTGAACGCCAGCGTGACAGGGATGGCGGTGGCTACGATCCCCGACTCCCGCAGACCCAGCGTGAACCAGATGAGGACCGACACCGAGAGGATGGCGATCAGCATGTGGAGAAGCAGCTCGTTGGACTTCTCCGCCGCCGTCTCGCCGTAGTTCCGGGTGATGGTCAGCCGCACCCCGTCCGGGATCGTCCTTCCCTTGATCTCCTCCACCTTCTCGATCACCTTCTCGGCGATCAGGATGGCGTTTGTGCCCTTTCGCTTGGCGATCGAGATGGTCACGGCCGGTGCGGGGGCAAGAGCCTTTTCCTGCGCAGCGGGTCCCAGGCCGAAGAGAACGAAGTCCGCGGCTTCTTCCGGCCCGTCCACGATCTGCGCCACGTCCCGGAGGTACACGGGGCGGGCGCCTGCGGTCCCCACCACGACGCCTCCCACGTCTCCTGCGGTGTGCAGGAACGCTCCGGTCTCCACCAGGAACTCCCGGTTCCCGGAGGAGAAGCTCCCGGACGGGAGCCGGCGGTTGGCCGAGGAAAGGATCGGCACCAGGGCAGCCGGGGCCAGCCCCGCGGCCGCCATCCGTCCCGGGTCCAGGATCACCCGGACCTGGCGGCGAAGGCCGCCGATGATTTTTACCTCCGAGACGTCGGGAATCGTCTTGATCTGGTCGTTAAGTTCCGCCGCCACCCGGCGCAGGGCGAAGTGGTCGTACCGGTCGCTGGAAAGCGTAAGAGCGAGGATGGGGACGTCGTCGATGGAACGGGGCTTGACCAGAGGCAGGCTCGCCCCGGGAGGTATGAGGTCGAAATTGGCGAACATCTTCTGGTTCAGGCGGACGATGCTTTTTTCCTCGTCCTCGCCCACCTTGAACCGGACGATCGCCATGGACTGGCCCGGAGCCGAGGTGGAGTAGATGTACTCCACCCCCGGGATCTCCCAGAGGAGCTTCTCCATGGGCTTGGTGACCCGCTCCTCCACCTCCCTGGCCGACGCCCCGGGCATCTGCACGAACACATCGATCATGGGGACGATGATCTGCGGTTCTTCCTCCCGGGGGAGGAGAATCACGGCGCCCACGCCGAGGAAGATCGAGGCGAGGACGATGAGCGGAGTCAACCGGGAGTCGATGAAGGCGGAGGCGATCCGCCCCGCGATCCCTCTTCTTTTTCCGTTCACTTCCGGACCTCCACCCGGGCCCCGTCGGAGAGCCTGTCCACGGGGGAGACCGCCACAAGCGTGCCCGGACCGATCCCCGCAAGGATCTCCACGTCTTCCCCGGACACCTTCCCGGTCTTCACCATCACAAGACGCGCCACGTTATCCGCCGATACGGTGTACAGACCTTCATATCCCCCTACGCGTAAAATCGCTCTCCGGGGCACGCTCAGAACGGTCTCCTCCCCCGACGGAAACAGGACCCTGCCGAACATCCCGGTACGCAACGTTTCCCCGCCGGGCAGGTCCACCTTGACGGTGAAGGTCCTGCTCGCCGGGTCCACCGTCGGCACCACTTCGGAGATTTTGCCGGGAATTTCCGTCCCCGGAGGCGCGTCCAGCACGATCCGAACCCGGGAACCGACCGTCAGGAGGCCGAGGTAGGACTCCGGCACCGGTGCCTCGATGTGGTACCGATCGGTATCCTCCAGGACCAGGATGGGCACACCGGGGACGACCGTGGAACCGGCGTCGATCTTCTTTTCGATGACGATCCCCGCGAAGGGCGCCGTCACCCGGGTGTAGGAGAGCATCGCCCGCGCCGCGGCCTCCTGGCCCTTCGCCTGGGCGATCTTCGCCGCGACCTGGGCCCGCCGGTCAAGCGACCGTTCGTGGTCCTTTACCGCGACCGTCCGTTTGACCTCCCTCTCGTCGAACTCCTGCGGAGTGACGACCTTCTCCTCGCTGAGCATCCGGTACCTCTCGTATGTTTTCTCTGCGAGGGTCCTGGACGCCTCCGCCTGCGCGACGGAGCGCTTTGCCTCCTCGAGGGCGGCCTCCGCTTCGACGACCATCGCCTCGGCGGCTGCAAGCTGGGCCCGGATCTGCGTGTCGTCGATCGTCGCCAGGAGCGCTCCCTTCTTCACCCGGTCCCCCTCCGCGACGGGGAGGGAGGTGACCCTCCCCATCACCTGGGGGGCCACGGCGGCGATCGTTTTCGCCCGGACGGCACCGACCACCTCGGCGAAGCTCTCGCGGGAAACGGCTCCGGCCGTGATGACCTCCACGCCGGTCACCAGCGGCCTCTCCGCGGATGCCGGACCGTGTTTCCCCTTTTCGCCGCACCCGGCCGTCATCGCGGCGATTCCCGCGAGCAGGAAGAACCATCCGGTGCGCGCCGAGAATGCTACGGCCAACCTGCGAACCCCTCCCGAACGCCGTCGGGTGCCCTTCATTGACCTCCCTCCTTTCCCGGTATCCCATCCGTTCCGGGCAGCGCCCAGGACAGCAGCCCTCCGGAGGCGTACTCAAGCTGCGCCCGGGAATGCTGCAGGTCGTTCTGCGCCCTGACCAGGTCGGCCCGGACGCCGTTGAGCGCCGTCTGCGCGTCCAGCAGGTCGATCATACGCGCGAGCTGGTTCTCGTACCTCGACTTGACCAGCCGCGTTCCCTCCTCGGCGGCGGCAACCGCTGCCCGGGCGATCTCCACGCGACGAGCCGCCTCCTCGACGGAGAGGTGCGCCTGGATCACCTGGAACGCAGCGAGATCTTCCGCCCCCCGGTAATGCTCCCGCGCTTTCGCTTTCTCCGCGGAGGCCCTGCCCACCTCCGCCTCGCGACGCAGCCCGTCGAACAGGTTCCACGTAAGACCCACCCCGACCTTCCATGTGTGATTGTCGGGGGAGAAGATCCCGTCCTGCCCGTCGATCTGGTATGCGCCCATCACGCCCACCGTGGGAAGATATTCCGATTTCCGGAGGGTCACGTTGGTGTCCGCGTTCGCAAGCCTCAAGGAGAACGCACGGAGGTCGGAACGATTGGCGCGGACCGTCGCGATCCTCTCCTCGATCGTTCCGGCCTCCGGCAGGGGCGGGATCGGACCGGACGCATCCACCCGTCCTCCTCCCCGTACGCCCATCGCAAGCCCCAATCCCGACTGCGCCAGCAGGAAGCGGCTCTCTGCCGTCACCTTGGTGCTTTCCGCGGAGGCGAGAAACACCCGGGCCCGCAGCACGTCGGAGGCAAGCCCCGTCCCGGCCTTTTCCTTCACTTCCGCGATACGGTGGTGTTCCCGGGCGTCGGACAGTCCCTGCCGTGCCACCGCTACGAACTCCTTCGCCGTCAGCACGCGGAGATAGGCTGTAAGGACCTGGAAGACCGTCTCCTCCTTCTTCCACGAAACGTCGAGACCGGCCGCCTTCGCCTCGCGTCTGGCCATTTCATAGCCGAGATACGCATGCGGGGCGAAGACCGGCTGCTCGATCGTGAAGGAGGTGATGTAGTCGTTGATCGGCGAAGCCTTGTTGAAGTTGTCCACGTTGGAAAAATCGGAAAGTGCGAGCCGTTCCTCGTTCAGCTTGAGCGCAAATGCCTCCGCCGGCACGTTCGTGCGTACGAACCGCTCCTCGAGGGAAAGCTTCGGCAGGTAGTTCCCCCGCGCGGCCTCCGCCCCCTTGCGCGCGGAGGTCCACTCGTACCCGGCCGCCGAAACG
>DATHRT010000125.1:0-2372 GCA_035464915.1 Candidatus Limnocylindria bacterium | reverse complement strand
AGCGGACCGAACTGGGTAAGCGCCACGATGACGCCTGCGAGGACGAACGGGACGATCCGGCCGCTTCCTTTTCCCAAAAACCCCGTCATTTCGTCTCCCCCGGCTCCACGGTGATCACGAACGCGTTGCCGAACTCCTCCTTCGGAACGACGCCGAACACGCTCGGCAGACGGGCAAGGATGAGAAACCCGAAAAACGTGGACAGGGCCCCGAACAGGATCGTCAGGGCGAAGGCGATGATGACGAACGGCGGAATAGAGACGATCGGCTTCCCCCCGACGATGAGCGGCCAGCTGAGGGACGTAAGGATCGTGAAGGCGAACCCGGTAACGGTGCCGCTCGCGGCGCCCATGAGAGCGAAGTTTTTCACCTTCGCCGGCGTTGGCGGAAGGATCTCGTCCACCTCATGGACGTAAAAAGGGGTTTCCACCCGGATCCTTTCCTGCGGGACTCCCTCCCGGGCCAGGTTGCGAAGGGCCGAAAGGAATTCCTCCTTGTCCCGGAACATCATCCGATTCTCCATCAGAGGTGCTCCTTGATTTCCGTGATCGACAGCACGGGCAAGGTCTTCAGGAATAGCAGATAGGCCGTGAAGAACAGCCCGAAGCTCCCCAGGGTGATCCCCACCTCGACGATGCTGGGGGTGTAGGTCCCCCAGGCGTACGGGTCGAAATCCCGGGCAAGGGACGTGACGATGATCACGAACCGCTCCACCCACATGCCCACGTTCACGAAGAGGGAGAGGACGAACAGGTATTTGACGTTGCGCCGCAGGCGCCGCACGAAGAGCGTCAAGGGAATGAGGGAATTGCAGGAGATCATGATCCAGAACATCACGGTGTAGTCGCCCAGGGCGCGGTACCGGAACGTCTCCATCTCGAAGGGGTTCCCGCTGTACCAGGCGAGGCCGAACTCGACTACGTAGGAGTAGGTCACGATGAGGGAGGTGAACAGGAGGATCTTCGCGATGTTCTCGAAATGGTCGTCGGTGATGTACCGGTCGAGGGCCAGGATCTTGCGCATGGGGACAACGAGCGTGATCACCATCGCCGTGCCGGAGAAGATCGCGCCGGCCACGAAATAGGGGGCGAAGATGGTGGTGTGCCACCCGGGGATGATGCTCATGGCGAAGTCCCATGAAACGACGGAGTGGACGGACGCCACCAGCGGGGTGGCGAAGGCAGCCAGGAACAGGTAGAGCTGGTTGTAGTTCTTCCACTGCCTTCTTGTCCCCGTCCATCCGAGGGAGAAAAAGCCGTAGATCCGCTTCGCGATTCCTTCCTTGTACCTCCGCGCGATGGCGAAGTCGGGGATCAGCCCCACGTAGAAGAAGACCACGCTCACGGTAAGATAGGTGCTCACGGCGAAGACGTCCCAGATGAGAGGAGACCGGAAATTCACCCAGAGCATCCGCTGCGTCGGATAGGGGAAGAGGTAGTAGAACTTCCAGGCCCGGCCGAGGTGGATCAGGGGGAACAGCCCCGCGACGAGGAGCGCGAAAACGGTCATCGCCTCGGCGGGACGGTTGAAGCTTGTGCGGAACCGGGCGCGGAACAGGTACAGGACCGCCGAGATCAGCGTCCCCGAGTGGGCGATACCGACCCAGAAGACGAAGTTCGTGATGTAGACTCCCCAGCCCACGGGATGGGTGATCCCCGCGACCCCCATGCCGGTGTGGATCTGGTATCCCCATAATCCGAGGAGGGTGAGAAAGAGGGTGGCCGTGCATCCGAGGGCCGCAAGATACGCGGTCCCCGGCCTCTTCATCGCGGACAGGACGTCCTGCTCCACCTGGGCCAGTTTGTCGTGCTTATCCATGGCCTTCCCTCTCGGGGTCGCCTTTTGCTCCCCCCAGATAGTATACGGAAGGATTCGTTCCCAGCCCCTCGAATACCCGGTAGGCCCTGGTAAGGTGCGCCAGCCGGTACACCTTCGACTCCGGATCGAGGAGGTTGCCGAATGTGATGGCCCCGGTGGGACAGCTCTGGGCGCAGGCGGTGGTTACCTCCCCGTCCCGGACCTTCCGGGAATCGTCCTTGGCCCTGTCCTTGGCGGCACGGATCCGCTGGACGCAGAAGGTGCACTTCTCCATGACCCCCGCCTCCCGGACCTCGATGTCGGGATTCAGCATCCGGTCAAGCGGCTTTTTCCATATGTGCCAGAACCAGTTGAACCGCCTCACCTTGTAGGGGCAGTTGTTCGAGCAGTAGCGTGTCCCCACGCACCGGTTGTACACCTGGACGTTCAGCCCTTCGGGGTTGTGATAGGCGGCGTACACCGGGCACACCGTCTCGCAGGGGGCGGAATGGCACTGCTGGCAGAGCATGGGGAGGAAATCGACGTTTCCTGCCTCCCCGTAGAAGGGCTCGATC
>DATHRT010000124.1:0-5011 GCA_035464915.1 Candidatus Limnocylindria bacterium | reverse complement strand
CTACAACTACGGGAACCCCTGCTCGGATCAGCCGTCGTGCCAATCCGAACCCGCAGGGCCCCGCCTCGTAAACTACGGAACCAATCCGGGAGCGCAACGGCAGGAGGGTGCTCTCCAGCACTTTCGAATTTGACGAAGAGGTCCATTCCTTCCACATGCCATCGGGGCGAAGGAGAGCCACGCTGTAACTGCGCTTGTGGACATCTACCCCGATGAACACCCCCTTACCCCGGCCACCTTCAACGAACTTTTGAATGCCTGCTACACTGACTGTTGCCATGTCGGTTCCTCCTTACCCGGGATTGGTGGTCTGCCAACCCCAGTCTAGGGAAGTCGGGGAGACCGACATGGTATTTTTTCAACCAAAAATAGTGTGACGGTACACGCAGGCCAGTACCTATTTAGGGTCCCATTCGGCGAGAAAAGAGGGGGTCGCCCACCCCCTTTCCGACTGTATAGTTTTTGTATAGTAGACAACAGTAAACAAGACGCACCAAGACGTACAACGAAAAACCCAAAAGGCCGGATTCCGTAAACAAGAAGTAACAATAGGGGTCACCGACTACTACGGTAACCCCTATCCTTTTTCACTTCGGATCAGGCGGCTGGGGGTTCGAATCCCTCAGGGCGCGCCAACTTTTTCAATCAGTTAAGCGGATTTAAAATTTCCTGCGAAACCTCAGGGTGCGCCTGGGGTGCGGTTTTTACTGGATTCAGCAGTTCATTGAGCCTGGCCCTGCACCTTTTCCTGTCTATTTTTATTTGGTAATACCAAAGAAAAAGGCCAAGAATATCCCTTGGCCCATGCGTGTTGCTTGGTGCCGGAGGAGGGGGTCGAACCCTCACGGCCTTGCGGCCACGGGATTTTGAGTCCCGCGCGTCTGCCAGTTCCACCACTCCGGCTGAAAAGGTAAGCAACGCCCCCTTACTTTGTAGTTCCTTTTATACACGCGCGGAAAGAAAAAACCAAGCCTTCCCCGGGGACGAGCGCACAGGAGTATGGCGATGGCCTCGCGGTGTCTGCCTTTGGCGGAGAAATCGTAACCTGCCCTCGCGGCGTCTTGTGCTTGTTCCCCCATCGGTTTTTTTCCGGTAGAGTAGGGTCGTGAACCTTCTCGACATCGTCATCATCTGCCTTTGCCTGGGTTTTTCCGTGTACGGGATCGTTCAGGGCGTGGTGCGCCAGCTGTTTTCCTGGACAGGGCTCCTCCTGGGGCACGTTGCCGGGGTGAAATATTATGAAACTGCGCAGGAGCATCTCCGGCTCGACTTCCCCCACGCCGAGATCGTGGCCTATCTGTTGATCTTTCTTGGCATCTACTTCGCCATTCGCCTCGTGGGCCTGCTCATCGAACGGTGGGTGCGCGGTTCGGAACTCTCGGGGACGGATCGTGCCGCCGGGATGCTGGCGGGGTTCGTGAAGGGGGCTCTCCTCTCGGTCCTCCTCGTATTCGTGCTCGTTATTCTGCTGCCCCGGGACACCGAACTTCTCCGAAAGTCGAGGCTGGCTCCCCGGGCGATGGTGGCGGCGAGGTGGGCGCAGAGGGTCTTTCCGAAAAAAATTCGCGATGCCTTCGGAGAAAAAGCCGGCGATTATCCCCCGTTGTCCGTCGGCGGGGACGGATCGCCCGCTGTCACTCGACCGAAAAACCGGCCCAGGAAATAGTTTCGCAGGAGGACCGCCGCCCCGGCCGCTACCCTCGCCGGATCGCCTTCTGCGAGGTCTTGATGGCACAGAGGTCCGCGCACATCGTGCAGGCGGACTCGTCGGCCGTCGGCAGGTCTCCCCCGCGCAGTTCGCGCGCCCGCTCCGGGTCGAGCGACAGCTCGATCTGGGTCTTCCAGTCGAGGTTCCGCCTGGCGTCGGCCATCCGGTTGTCCCTGTCCATCGCACCCGGGATCTTGCGTGCGATGTCGGCGGCGTGGGCGGCGATACGGGACGTGATCACTCCCTCTTTCACGTCCTTTACCGACGGGAGCCGAAGGTGCTCGGACGGCGTCACATAGCATAAGAAATCCGCACCGCTCCATGCGGCGATCGCCCCTCCGATCGCGGAGGTGATGTGGTCGTACCCCGGGGCGATGTCCGTGACGAGGGGGCCGAGAACGTAGAACGGCGCCCCGTGGCAGAGACGCTTCTGGAGCACCACGTTGGCTGCGATCTGGTCCATCGGCACGTGCCCCGGCCCCTCGATCATCACCTGCACGTCCTTCTCCCAGGCGCGCTCAGTGAGCTCCCCGAGCATCATCAGTTCGTGGACCTGCGCGCGGTCGGTCGCGTCGGCCAGACATCCCGGCCGCAGGCCGTCTCCCAGTGAAATGGTGATGTCGAACTCCCGGCAGATGTCGACCAGCCGGTCGTAATGCTCGTAAAAGGGATTCTCCCGGTTGTTGTACTCCATCCACTCCGCCAGAAGGGATCCCCCCCGGCTGACGATGTCCAGTCGGCGGCCTTCCCGGATCAGGCGCTCGATGGCCTCCCTCGTCACGCCGCAGTGGACCGTCATGAAATCGACCCCGTCCTCGGCCTGCTTCACGATCCCTTCGAAAAAATCGTCGGGCGTGAGTTCCACCCAGGACTTTCCTTTGGCGACGGCGTCGGCGGCCGCCTGGTAGACGGGGACGGTCCCGATGGGAACCGGGCATTCCGCGAGGATCGCCCTGCGGATCTCGTCGATCGGGCCCCCGGTGGACAGGTCCATCACCGCGTCGGCCCCTGCCGCCACGGCGACCCGCATCTTCTCGAGCTCCAGCGATACATCCGCCCGGTCGCGCGAGGAACCGACGTTGGCGTTCACCTTGACGGTAAGCCCCTCCCCGATGGCGACGGGCCGGATCTCCTTCCGTCTGATATTCCGGGGAATGACCGCCTTCCCCGCGGCGATGAGTGCCCGGAGCTTCTCCGGGGAGATTCCTTCCTCTGCGGCCGCGAGCGCCACCTGCGGCACCAGCACGCCGTTTCTCACTTTATGCAAAAGCGTCATGACTTGCCCTCCTTTGCTGCCTGGCCCCCCGCCTTTCCGACGGCACGGGTGTTTCCGATCCGGGTAAGAAGTTCCGCGGCAGCCCCCCGGGGATCCGCAGCGGCCACCACCCCCGATATCAGCGCGATTCCGAATGCTCCTGCTTCCATCACTTCACCTGCGTTGTGCGGCCCGACCCCTCCCAGGGCGAACACGGGGATGGCCGGCCCGACGCATGCCCCCGCGAGGGCGGTAACCCCGACCGGCGGCCCGTAGGCGGCCTTCGAGGGGGTGGGGTATACCGGGCCGAACGTGGCAAAGTCCGCTCCCTGGCCTGCCGCCTCCCGGAGCTCGCGCACGCTGTGCGTGGAGCATCCGATGAGCGCCTCCCCCCCGAGAAGCGTTCTCGCGACCGATGCGGGCAAAGACGATCCCCCGAGGTGGACGCCGTCGGCCCCGACGGCCAGGGCGACGTCGACGCGGTCGTTCACGAGCAGCCGCGCCCCGTGCCTTGCCGTGAGTTCGCGCATCCGTCCGGCAAGCAAGTACAGCTCCTTCCCCGGGAGGTCCTTCTCCCGGAGTTGCACGGCACGAATCCCGCCGTCCAGGGCCCCCTCGACGGCCCGCAGAATGTCGCCTCCCGGCGCCTGCCTGCGGTCGGTGATGAGGTAGACGCGGAAGTCGACCCGCACGGGCGGTTCCTCCTGCTAAAAGAACGTTCCGTCGAGCGGCGAGGACGCCGTGGCGTACAGCTTCTTGGGGATTCTGCCGGCCAGGAACGCCTTCCGTCCCGCCGATATCGCCTCCCGCATCGCCTCGGCCATCAGCACCGGGTCCTTCGCTCCCGCGATCCCCGTGTTCATCAGGACGCCGTCGCACCCGAGCTCCATCGCCACCGCCGCGTCGGATGCCGTACCCACTCCCGCGTCGACGATCACCGGGACCTTCACGGTCTCCAGGATGATCCTGATGTTGAAGGGGTTGCGTATCCCTAAGCCGGAGCCGATCGGGGCCGCCAGGGGCATCACCGCGGCGCATCCCGCGTCCTCGAGCTTTTTCGCCATGATCGGGTCGTCGTTGGTGTACGGCAGGACGATGAACCCTTCCTTCACGAGCTGCTTCGACGCCTTAAGCAATCCTTCCGTGTCGGGGAAGAGGGTCTTTTCGTCCCCGATCACCTCCAGCTTCACCATGTTCGACATCCCCGCCTCCCGGGCGAGAAAACAGGTGCGCACCGCGTCTTCCACGTTATAGCAGGCGGCCGTGTTGGGAAGGAGGGTGTACTTCTTCAGATCCACGTGGTCCAGGAGGGACTCCTTGCTCCTGTCCAGATTCACCCTCCGGATTGCGACCGTTACAATCTCGGCGCCGGAGGCCGTAAGCGCCCGCACCATAGTCGGGTAATCCGGGTACTTCCCCGTGCCCACCAGCAATCGGGAGTGAAACGTCTTCCCGCCCAGCGTAAGCGGAGTGTCCATCCTTTACCCTCCTCCCACGAAAGTCACGATCTCGATCCGGTCCCCCTCGCCCAACACCGTCCCGGCGAACTCCGTCTTTCTGACGAGGGACAGGTTTCGTTCCACCGCCACGCGCGTTTCCGGCAGGGAGAGATCCCGGAGGAGGGAGAGGACCGTCGTCCCTTCTCCGACCCGCCTTCTCTCCCCGTTCACGTAGATCTCCATGCGCTCCTCCGGCGGATCAGAAAAACAGGTCTTTCTCTCCCGCAAGTACCCGCGAAAGCTTGTGCTCGAACTCCCCGGCGAGGGCAGACCCCTCCATCTCCTTCTTTCCCGCCATAACCGCCGCGAGGCATTCCTCCCGCAGAAGGGGATCCCCCGCGGAAACCGCGTACTCGGCCAATGTCAGAAGCGCGTTGGGGAGACAAAACCCCTTTATGTGGCCGTCGGCTGCCATCTCCGTGAAGGTTTCCCCTGTCCGGTTGCGCCGGTAGCAGCTGGTGCAGAGGGAGGGAAGATATCCGCGCCCAAGAATCATCCGGACGATCTCCTCGACCGTCCGCGTGTCGTCCAGCACGAACTGCTCCGCGT
>DATHRT010000123.1:0-11047 GCA_035464915.1 Candidatus Limnocylindria bacterium | reverse complement strand
ACCTCTTCGCGGGGCTTCCAGAAGTACCAGAAGTTGGTCAGCGCCCCGATGTCGACCATGTTCGTCCCGATGCAGACCATGTGGTCGATGATCCGGGAGAGCTCGCAGATGAGGACGCGGATGTACTGGCACCGCTCGGTGACCTCGACCCCGCACAGTTTCTCGACCGCCATCGCGTACCCGACGTTGTTCATCAGGGAGGAGACGTAGTTCAGCCGGTCCGTGTAGGGGATCACCTGGGTCCAGGTGGCGTTCTCGGACTCCTTCTCGAAGCATCGGTGCAGGTACCCGAACTCGGGGGTGAGCTTGAGGATCGTCTCCCCGTCCAGCTCCGCGATGAGCCGAAGCGTCGCGTGCGTAGCCGGGTGCGACGGGCCGATGTTGAGGATCATCGGCTCGGCCTGCATGTCGAGCGTTCCCGCTTCCCTCCGGTATGCCTCTATCTCCGCCATGTTCCCTCTACTCCTGTACCCCTACGGTCGGCTGGCGCCTCGCCTTCGGGTAGTCCTTCCGCAGCGGATGTCCCTCGAATGCCTCGTACATGAGGATCCTCTTGAGGTTCGGGTGATCACGGAAAAGAATGCCGTACATGTCGTACGCCTCCCGCTCGAACCAGTCCATCCCGACCCAGACCGGGACGACCGAATCGATCACCGGGTCCTCCTCCGGGACGCGAGCCTTGATGCGCACCCGGTGCTTTTTCGCAAGCGAATAGAGATGGTAGACCACCTCGAACCGGGGTTCCTCCCCCAGGTAATCCACTCCGGTCAGATCCATCGCGAAGTCGAACAGGAGGTCCGGGTCATCCCGGAGAAAGGTGCAGATCTCGACGATTCTCTCCCGCCTGACCTGGGCGGTGTCGTCCCCGAAGTCGGAGTGGGTCGCCACGATATCGTCCCCGAACCGCTCGATCAGTTTCGCAAGCACGACACGATGTTGTTTTTCAGCCATTTTCCGTCCGCGTCAGATCTTGATGGGCCAGCGTTCCCGGGCCCGGGGGGCACCCGTGTCGATCATCTTCTGAATGAGCACGATGGAGTCGATGATCTGTTCCGGGATCGGCGGGCATCCCGGGATGTAGATGTCCACGGGCATGAACTTGTCGATCCCCTGGGCGACGCTGTAGTTGTTGTAGAAGCCCCCCGAGGAGGCGCACGCCCCCATTGCCACCACCCACTTCGGCTCGAGCATCTGCTCGTAGATGCGCACCAGGACCGGCGCCATCTTGTAGTTGACGGTCCCCGCCACGAGCAGCATGTCCGCCTGCCGGGGGGAGAAACGGATGACCTCGGCCCCGAACCGTGCGATGTCATAATGGGTCCCGAACGCCCCCATCACCTCGATCCCGCAGCACGCGGTGGCGAACGTGAACGGCCAGATCGAGTATCGCCGCCCCCAGGCGAGCAACGCCTCGAACCGGGTTGTCAGGAATCCCGGGGCGCCGTCCTTCGCGTGATTCACTGCCACTCGAGCGCTCCCTTTTTCCAGGCGTAGATCAGCCCCACGAGGAGGATCCCCACGAAGATGGCCATCTCGATGAAGCCGAACAAACCCAGGTCCCGGAAGAGGACCGCCCACGGGTAGAGGA
This sequence comes from Candidatus Limnocylindria bacterium, assembly GCA_035464915.1. Classification (GTDB taxonomy): domain Bacteria; phylum Desulfobacterota; class Deferrimicrobia; order Deferrimicrobiales; family Deferrimicrobiaceae; genus CSP1-8. Next base: position 9,459 of record DATHRT010000123.1, on the reverse strand, counting down.
ACGCCGCCTCCAGGTCGAAGAGCATGAAGAGCAGGGCGACCAGGTAGAATTTCACCGATACGCGCACGGCGGCCGACGTGAATGGGTCCACGCCGCATTCGTAGACGCTGTACTTGACCTGCTCGTACTTCTTGGGGCCCAGGGCCTGCGAGAGGAAGACGAACCCCACCGCCATCCCGACGGCGATGATCAGGAGAAGGAGTACGGAGAAGTACGGGTCGGCAAAGTGGATGGAGGAAAAAAGGTTTGCCACCGGCCCCTTCCTATCAATTGGTCAGAATGCGCACGGATGACTCGGCGATGCGGATAACCGGCTCCCAGTATACCCCCAGCAAAAGCGTGGGAACAACCAGGATGGCCAGCATGACCCTCGGCACGAAGCCGACCGAGAGTTCTCCCGTATGTGTCGGGTCCTCCAGGAACATCACCTTCACGATCCGGGCGTAGTAGTACAGGGAAACGACGCTGTTGAGCGCCGCCACGAGGGCCAGCCAGTAGACCCCCTGGTTGATCACCTCGGCGAACAGGTAGACCTTGCCGATGAACCCCGAAAACGGCGGAATCCCCGTCAGCGCGAACAGGAAGATGGCCAGGGAGACCGCGGCGAGGGGCGCCCGTGTGCCAAGCCCGGAAAAGTGCGAGATGTCCTCGCCCCGGCTGCTGTTGGCGACCAGCACGACCACGTAAAAGGCGCCCAGGTTCATGAAGAGATACACGACGAGGTAGAACAGGATCGCCTTCAGCCCCGCCGCGGTGAGCAGGACAAATCCCATCAGCATGTACCCGGCATGGGCGATCGAGGAGTAGGCGAGCAGCCGCTTCACGTTCCTCTGGTTGATGGCGACCAGGTTCCCCACCGTCATCGTCACCGCGGACAGGACCGCGAACAGGAACGTCCAGTCCACTGAGGAGGTGAGTTTCCACATTCCCCCTGCGGCGTCGGGAGAAGCAAAGACGGTATAGAAGAAGCGCACCAGGACCGCAAAGCCCGCGGCCTTGGGGCCCACGGAAAGAAAGGCCGTCACGGGAGTGGGCGCGCCCTCGTACACGTCGGGGCTCCACATGTGGAACGGAACCGCGGCGATCTTGTACCCGAACCCCACGGTCACCATTACCGCCGCCAGCATCGCGGGCAGGGGCAACGTCCCCATGGTGAGCGAGTTCCCGATCACAGAAATCTGCGTGGACCCCGTCATGCCGTACAGGAGCGAGAACCCGTAGATCATCACGCCCGAGGCCGTCGCCCCGTAGACGACGTACTTCATCGACGCCTCGGTGGAGGACGCCTTCCCCTTCAGGTAGCCGGCGAGCAGGTACGAGGGGATCGAAACCAGCTCGAGCGCGAGGTAGACCATCACGATGTCGGTGGCCGAGGAAAGGAGGAACATCCCGAGCAGCACGGAAAGGAGGAAGACGTAGTACTCGGCCTGGGTCCTGTCCGAGAGCTCCGCGCAGTCGATCGACATGAAGATCACGATGGCCGTCGCCAGGGCGGTCAGCACCTTGAAGAAGGCCGCGAAGCCGTCCAGGACGACCATTCCCTCGAAGAGCCCCATCCCCCCTCCCGCGGGGGTCAGCAACGCGAAGAAGATCGCCGTGCCCGTCCCGACGAGCGCCAGGAGGGCCGCCGCGGGCGAGCGGCGGTTCTTCCCGACGACGTGAGCCATGACGAGCAACAGGATCGTCGCGGTGATCACGAGCTCCGGCAGGAAGTAGCGAAGGCTGTCGAAGTTCCCCAGGAGCATCTAGATCACCATCTTCACGACGTCGACCAGATGATTCAGGGACGAGCTCATCAGGTTGAGCACCGGCATCGGGTAGACGCCGAGGATGAGCGTCATCAGCGCCAGCGGGGCAAGGCAGAAGATCTCGCGGGCGTTGATCTCCTCGAGCTGGGCGTACTTGGGGTTGAGCGGTCCCAGGAAAACCCGTTGGAGCGCCCACAGGTGGAACGCGGCAACGATGATGATCCCCGAGGCGGCGATCATCACGATCGTCCGGAACGCGCCGAACGATCCGATGAAGACCATGGCCTCGGCGATGAACCCGGAGAACCCCGGCAGGCCAAGGGATGCGAAGAAGGCAACGGTGATGAAGAAGGTATAGACCGGGACGACTGCGCCCAGCCCCCCGAACCCGTCGATGTCGCGGTGGTGCGCCCGGTCGTAGACGACGCCGACCAGGAAGAACAACATGGCGGTGATCATGCCGTGGGAAAACATCTGGAACGCCGCGCCGACCATCCCGGCAGGGGTGAGCGCCGCCATCCCGAGGAGGCAGAACCCCATGTGGCTGACCGATGAGTAGGCGACCAGTTTTTTCAGGTCGGATTGGGCCATGGCGCACAGGGCGCCGTAGACGATGTTGATCACCCCCAGGACGGCCATGGGGATGACGAACCACTTCGTCACGTCGGGGAACATCGGGAAGGAGATCCGCATCAACCCGTACGTTCCCATCTTCAGAAGGATCCCCGCCAGGATGACCGAGATGGCGGTCGGCGCCTCGACGTGGGCGTCCGGGAGCCACGTGTGGAACGGGAAGAGGGGAACCTTGATCGCGAAACCGATGAAGAGCCCCAGGAACATGAGGACCCGTATGTCGAATCCCTGGAGCCACCCGTTGTGGGTCGACTGCTGCATGTAGTGGAGCATGTTGAAGGTGTGCCCGCCCGTCTCCGGGTTGACCGTGTTGAAATAGAGAGCCAGCATCACCAAAAGCATCAGGACCGAGCCCAGGAGCGTGTAGAGGAAGAACTTGATCGCCGCATACTCCCTGCGCGGCCCGCCCCAGATCCCGATGAGGAAGTACATCGGCAGAAGCATCACTTCCCAGAAGACGTAGAACAGGAAGAAGTCAAGAGCGCAGAAGACGCCCATCATGCCGGTCTCGAGGAGGAGGAGGAGGGCCATGTATCCCTTGATCTGTTTCTCGATATTCCAGGAGCCGATCACCGCCAGGAAGGAGATGATCGCCGTGAGGATGATCATCGGCATCGAGATCCCGTCGGCCCCCAGGAAGTACTCGACGTTGATCGAAGGAATCCAGGAATAATGCTCGACGAACTGGAACTGGCTCGCCACGTTCACGCCGGCCACCGTGCGGTCGTAGGTGAACCAGAGCTGGACCGCGAGAGGGACCGGAAGAAACGAGGCTACGGCGGCGATCCTCTTGACGGATTCGTCCTTGCCCTTGGGCATCAGGAGGATCACCGCCGCGCCGGCCAGGGGAAGGAACGTCATCAGGGTCAGGATGTGGCTGTTGATAAAGTCCAAGGAAGACCTCCTCCGGTCAGAAAACTTTTATCAGGAAAATGATCAGCGCACCGCCGGCCAGCACGAACACGTAATGGTAGAGCTTCCCGGTCTGGACGCGGCGGAAGAAGGATCCGCTGCCGATCGTGACGTCGGCCACGCCGTTCACCGCGCCGTCGACCACGCCGTTGTCGAACTTCCCCGTGAGATACGAGATCCAGACGCCCATCTGCGCGCAGAGGTTGACGAGTCCGTCCACGACGTGCAGGTCGAACCACCCCAGCGCGCGGGAGAGGGCCTTCGTCCCGTTGACGGCGGTCGCCTCGTACAGCTCGTCGAAGTACCACTTGTTCACCAAAAAAGTGTGGACGGGCCGAAGGGCGGACGCCACCTTGTCAGGGTTGATCCATCCGAGCAGGTAGACGACGAACGCAAGCCCGATTCCCAGGCCACCGAAGAGAACCGAAAGCCGCATCGCCCAGGTGTGGGCCACGTGCGCCAGGTGCTCGTCGTTCCCGCCCCCGTGCGTCTCCTGCGCGGCGTGCCCTCCGGAAGCCTCGTGCTCTCCCGCCGTAGCCGCAGCCGCGTGGGTCGTCGAGGAAGCGTGGCCCTCCTTCGCGGCGTGCGCCGCATCCGAGGACAGGCCCGGTTCCGCGGCCGGAGCGGAGGAGGCCTGCGGGTGGGACGAATACTGGACTCCGGCGTGCGACATCGAGGCCGCTTCCCCCATGTGCCCCTGCGAGGAAGGCGCAGAAACCGCGGCGACGACCGGTATCACGGGAGCCGGCTTTTTGATCAGGTCGCCGAACCACCCGCTGTACCAGAAGGAGAACGACAGCCCCGCCAGGACCACGAGCGGAACCCACATGTTGGGAGGCGACTCGTGGGCATGATCGAACTTGTGCTGGTCCTTCGGCTTTCCGAGGAACGTGAGGATCACGAGCCGGAACATGTAGAAGGCCGTCATCCCCGCGGTCAGGAGCGCCCCGGCGAACAGGATCATGTGCTGCGTATTCTTCATCCCGAACTCGAGAGCGGCCCCCAGGATCATGTCCTTGCTGTAGAAGCCGGAAAATAGCGGGACTCCCGATATCGCGAGCGTGGCGATGAGGAAGGTGATGAAGGTGATCGGCATCTTCTTTCGCAGCGCTCCCATCTCGGTGATCTCCTGGCTGTGAACCGCGTGGATCACCGACCCGGAGCCGAGGAACAGGCACGCCTTGAAGGCAGCGTGGGTGGTCAGGTGCGCCAGCCCCGCGGTGAAGCCGCCCACCCCCAAGCCCAGGATCATGTACCCCAGCTGGGAGCACGTGGAGTAGGCCAGGACCTTCTTGATGTCGGTGGCCGTTATCGCGATCGTGCCCGCGATGAACAAGGTGATCAGCCCGATGTAGGCGATGACGAGGAAGGCGTCCGGCGTGAAGATCGGGTAGACGCGCCCGACGAGGTAGACGCCCGCGGCCACCATCGTCGCCGCATGGATCAACGCCGAGACCGGCGTGGGGCCCTCCATCGCGTCCGGGAGCCAGACGTGGAGCGGGAACTGCGCCGATTTGCCGATCGCACCGCAGAAGATCCCGATCCCCGCCAGGGTCAGGAGGGTCCCGCCGATCTTTCCCTCCCCGATCGCCAAGAACACCTCGTCGTACCCGAGCATCCCGGTCGTGGCGAACAGGAGCAGGAACCCGAGCAGGAACCCGAAGTCGCCGATCCGGTTCACGATGAACGCCTTCTTCCCGGCGTCGGCGGCCGACTTCTTCTCGAACCAGAACCCGATGAGCGCGTAGGAGGAAAACCCGACCAGCTCCCAGAAGATATAGATGAAGAAGAAGCTCTCGGCCAGGACGAGCCCCAGCATGGAGAACGAGAATACGGAGAGGTAGGCAAAGTACCGGCTGTACTTCGGATCGCCGTGCATGTAGCCCACCGAGAACAGGTGAACGAGGAACGAGACGAGGGTCACGACGACGAGCATCACGGCCGTCAGGTTGTCGACGAGGATCCCCGCCTTGATGACGAACCGGCCTCCCAGGGACAGCCACGGGACCACGACGTGATACTTGAAGTTCGGATCGTAGATCCGGAAGACCTCGAAGAAGATCACGAGCGACATCACGAGCCCTGCGCCGATCGTGGCGAGGGAGAGCCAGTCCCCCTTGCGGGGGAGCCGCTTCCCGACCGCGATGTTGATGAAGAAGGAGAGCAGCGGCAGGAACGGGATGATGTAGGCGTATCGGATCAACGGTTCACCCTTTCATCTCGCATGCGGCGTCAACCACGGAGGTGGTCGGCCGTGTCCACTTCCACGGTGCCCGTGGTGGCGAACAGCCGCAGGAAGATGGCCAGCGCGACAGCCGCTTCGGCGGCCGCGAGCACGATGACGAACACGGCGAAGATCTGCCCCCCGATCAGCCGGGACACGTAGTGCGAAAACGCCACGAAATTGATGTTGGCGGCGTTCAGGACCAGCTCCACCCCCATGAGGACGGCCACCGCGTTGCGCCGCGTCAGGATCGTGTACAGGCCGCAGCAGAACAGCGCCGCGCCGATGACCAGCAGTTTGTCCAGGGTCATCTACTTCGGCTCCTCCATGTCGGGTCTCGGGATATCAGGCCGGTCGGGCCGCGAAAGCAGCGCCGCGCCGATGAGGGCGGCGAGAAGCAGCACGGAGGCGACCTCGAACGGGAGCAGGTACCGGGTCATCAGAAGCTCGCCGATCGCGGCCGTGGTCGGCTGGTACGTGAGCTGCTCCTTCAGTACGAAGGCCGGAGAAACCGCCGTGTACGCCAGCACGCCGAACAGGGCAAGGCAGATCGCCGCCGCGGGGAGCCGGAAATGGACCGGATTGGACAGCTTGACGGAGGAGATCCGGTGCGAGAGGAATACCGCGAACATGATCAGCACGAGAATCCCCCCGACGTACACCAGCACCTGCGTGGCCGCCAGGAAGTCCGCGGAGAGGAGCACGTACAGCCCCGCCACGCCGCAGAAGGTGAACAGCAGCGCCACCGCGGCGTAGATGATGTTCGGGAGGGTCGCCACGAAGATCGCGGACCCGACCGTGAGGGCAGCCAGCACGTAGAAGATCAGATCCGCCGGTCCCTTCATGGTGTCTCCACCTCGCCCTTCTTCGGGGGCTCCTCCGGCTTCCCAAGGTCCTCTTTCGCTCCTTCCGCGGGCTTTTTCTCCGCGGCGCCTTGATTTTCCGGGTTCGCCGCCGCGGCCGGCGGCGATGCGGGCTGGCCGGCCGGCAACTCTTTCCTTCCGTCATCGGGAGCCGGCCCGGAGGCCTGGGGCTCCTCTGCGGCCTTTGCGGCCTTCTCCGCCTCCGCTTTCGCCGCGGCTTCCGCCACCTGCTTCGCCACGCGGGATTTGATCTCGCTTGCATCCTCGTGGACGAAGTGGAGGATCAGCTCCCCGCGGTTCACGGAGGCCTTCTCGTAGCCGCTGGTATGCTTGAGCGACTTCGGGGGGCACACCTCGACGCAGAGCCCGCAGTACATGCAGCGCCCGATGTCGATATCGTAGGAGGCCAGCACCATCTTCTTGTCGGCTCCCCGGACGGCCTCGAGGGAGATGCAGTCGACCGGGCAGACCCGCACGCACATCGTGCAGCTCGTGCACCTCTTGATGTCGTTGTACAGGAATCCGCGGAACCGCTCCGAGGGCTCCCAGCGCTCCTCGGGGTATTGGAGGGTGATCGTCTCCCTCGGGTCCACCCCGTAGCGTGCTGTGATCCGCATTCCTTTCGCGGTGGTCGCCACGGCTTCCCAGATGTCGTATAAATATGCCTTCAATCCCATCCCGTCATCCGATAAGCGAGGCAATCATCTGGGGGATCCCCTTCCCGTGGAACAGCAGAAGCCAGAGAGAGACGCCCAGGAGGTTGAAAAACGTGATCGGAACCAGGTACTTCCACGCCATGCGCATCAGCTGGTCCACGCGCAGCCGGGGCAGTGTCCACCGGACCCACATCATGAGAAGGACAAGCCCCAGCGTCTTGGTGAGGAACACGCCCAGCGAGAACAGGTTGCCCCAGCTGGCGGGAAGCGCCTCCGCGGAAAGAAACGGCACGTGCCACCCCCCCAGAAAGCAGGCGGTCGCCAGCGCGGACACGATAAACATGTCCCCGTACTCGGCGAGGAAGAAGAAGGCGAACCGGATCCCGGAGTACTCCACATGGTATCCGGAAACCAGCTCCGACTCGGCCTCCGGGATGTCGAAGGGGGTCCGGTTGGTCTCGGCGAGCGCGGCGACGTAATACAGGAAGAAGGAGAAGAAGGTGAACGGGTTGTGGAAAAGGTTCCACCCGAAGATCCCGAACAGCCCCCCCTGGGACCGCACGATGTCCTGCAGGGAGAGGGAGCCGGCGATGAGGACCGCGGGAAGGAGCGCCATTCCGACCGGGATCTCGTACGAGACGATCTGCGCCGCCGCGCGCATCCCCCCCAGGAGGGCCCACTTGTTGTTGGAGGACCACCCCGCGAGCATCACGCCCACCACCACGAGGGAGGTGATGGCCATCACATAGTAGATGCCGATGTTCAGGTCGGAGGCGATCAGCCCCACCCCGAAGGGGACGACCACGAAGGCCGCGAAGGAGCCGATGAACACGAGGTACGGCGCCAGGACGAAGAGAAAGCGGTCCGCCTTCGCCGGGATGATGTCCTCTTTGAGGAGGAGCTTGATCCCGTCGGCCAGGAACTGGAGGAGCCCCACGGGGCCGACCCGGTTCGGGCCGACTCGTGCCTGGATGTCGCCAGCCACCTTCCGCTCCACGTAGGTCGCCAGCCCCGCGTACACCAGGGCGAAGGTGAGGACGACCGCGGCGACCACCACCATGATCAGGAGGGTGATCGTCCACAGCGGGACGCCCGAGAGCACCGGCACAGCGTTGACAAGGGATATCGCGAGGGATTCCAGCATGACTACCGATCGATCTCCGGGAGGATGATATCGAAGCTGCCGATGACCGCCACGACGTCGGCGATCATCAGCCCCCTGGTGATCTTCTCGAAGATGTTCATCGTCACGAAGGAGGGGGCGCGGATCTTCAGGCGATACGGGTTCACGGTCCCGTCGCTGATGAGGTAGATCCCGGTCTCCCCGCGGGGGTTCTCCGCGCGGAAGTACACCTCCCCGACGGGGGGCTTGAACATCCGGGGAACCTTGGCCATCACGGGCCCCTCGGGAATCTGGGCGATCGCCTGGCGCAGGATCTTCACGCTTTCCTTCATCTCGTTGATCCGCACCATGTACCGGTCGAAGCAGTCCCCCAGCGTTCCCCGCTCCCCCGTCCCGACGCAGACGTCGAAGTCGAACTTCGGGTAGACCGAGTACGGCTCGTTCTTGCGGAGGTCGAACGAAACCCCGGAGCCTCTCAGGTTCGGCCCCGTGAGTCCGTAGCCGACGGCATCCTCCGGCGTCGCGACCGCAACGTTGGCCAGGCGGTGGACGAAGATCTTGTTGTAGGAGATCAGCTTGTTGTACTCGGGGACCTTCGGTTCGAAGTAGTCGAGGAACTCTTTCGTCTTCTCGAGGAACCGGTCCGGCAGGTCGGCCGAAACGCCGCCGATGCGGACGTAATTGTACGTCAGACGGTTGCCGCAGATGTCCTCGAACAGGTCGTTGATCCGCTCCCGCTCGCGGATGGCGTAGAGGAACGGCGTGAAGGCCCCCATGTCGGCGGTGAACGACCCGAAGGCGATCAGGTGCGAGGAGATCCGGTTCAGCTCGCACACGATCACGCGGATGTATTCCGCCCGCTCGGGGACCTCGATGCCGGCCAGCTTCTCCACGGTCCAGGCCCACGCCGCGTTGCAGTTCATCGAGGCGAGGTAGTCGAGCCGGTCGGTGAAGGGCATGAACTGCGCGTACGTGACCCGTTCGCCGATCTTTTCCAGCGCCCGGTGCAGGTACCCCACGTCCGGCTTGGCGTTGACCACCACCTCGCCGTCGGTCCGCAGGATCACCCGGAGCACCCCGTGGGTGCTCGGGTGCTGCGGCCCCATGTTGATGAGCATCTCCTGTGTGGGGAGCGCTTCCGCGTGGGACTTCATACCTTGATCCCGTGGTAGAACTCGGGGTATTTGTAATCCTTTCGCAGCGGGTGTCCCTCCCAGTCCTCCGGGAGAAGGATGCGGCGCAGGTCCCACGACCCCTCGAAGACGATTCCGAACAGGTCGAACGCCTCCCTCTCCTGGAA
>DATHRT010000122.1:0-2310 GCA_035464915.1 Candidatus Limnocylindria bacterium | reverse complement strand
AAGGATAAAGAGGAGGGTGCGATGTCTCAGGGGATTCGGCCCGGGTGGGGGCCGGGATGAAAACGGCGGAAGACGCGATGGAGGGGAGACGCCCCGTCGAGGGGGTGAAGAACATCCTGGCGATCGCCTCCGGGAAGGGGGGGGTCGGCAAGTCGACGGTGAGCGCGAACGTCGCGGTGGCCCTCCGGAGAGCGGGCGCCCGGGTGGGGCTTCTGGACGCCGACATATACGGACCGTCGATCCCGACGCTTCTGAACCTGGAAAACCATCAGCTATTAGGCGAAAACGGCAGGATTCTGCCGGCGGAAGCTGGCGGGATCAAGGTCGTCTCCATGGGGTTTTTGCTCGATGAGGACTCCCCGGTCATCTGGCGGGGGCCGATGCTCATGAAGGCGCTGGAGCAGTTTCTCCACGGAACGAAGTGGGGGGAGCTGGACTATCTGGTCATCGACCTTCCCCCGGGCACGGGGGACGTCCCGCTCTCGCTCGTACAGATGACGCCGGTCGCGGGTGCGATCGTGGTCACGACGCCGCAGGACCTCGCGCTGATCGATGTGAAGAAGGCGGTCCGGATGTTCGAGAAGGTCGGCGTCCCGATCCTCGGCGTGATCGAGAACATGAGCTATTTCTTATGCCCCCACTGCGACGGCAGGAGCGAGATATTCGGCCACGGGGGCGCCGCGGAGGCATGCCGGACGATGGGGCTTAGGTTCCTGGGAGAAGTGCCGCTCCAGACAACGGTCCGGGAGGCATCCGACGCGGGGATCCCGATTGTTTCCCGGGCCCCCGACTCCCCGGCCGCGGTCGCTTTAACGAAGGCGGCTTCGGAGGCGGCGGCCGCCCTCATCGATTTATGGGGACGTTCCTAAGAACTTAAGAGCCGGGACGTTCCTAAGAACTCCCCGCAACGCAGGGGTGGCGGAAGAGACGTTTCCTGAGAACGCGCCTCGAGATATCCCTAGTTCTTAGGAACGTCCCGGTTCTTCGTCCCGGTTCTTAGCCCCCCTCCCTGTCGCGCGAAGGGTAGGAAAAGTACTCGTGGGTCTGGATGTTCGCCCAGAAATCCTCGAGGTCCTTCGTGAACACAAGGAGGTCGTGCCGGACGCCGATCTGGTCGCGCACGTGTCCGTGGAACGTCGCCTCCAGTTTGAAGCCGAGCTTCTCGAATACCTTCCTCGCCCCATGCTGGGTTTCCATCATCTCCGCGACGATCTTCTCCAGGCCGGATTTCAGGGCGTGCAGGAAGAGTTCGTTCGCCAGGATGCTTCCTATGCCGTGCTTCTGGAACTCTGTCGCCACCACCATGCGGATCGTCCCGACGTGCTTCATCCATCCCCCGAGGTTCTTGTGCAGGGTGGCGTCGGCGACGACCTCGTTCCCCTTCCATGCCAGGAGGGGGAAGACCTTGTTGTAGTTCAGCTCCGCGGCCCAGCGCTCCACCACGGCCGGGTCGGTGACGTTGTCCTTGAGAAACAGCCGGTCGGCTTCCGGCATTTTCTGGAAGAAGGCGAAAAGGGCGTCCTTGTCCTTCCGTTCGAAGGGCCGCAGCACGAGAGGAGTTCCGTCCTTGAGCTTCACTGTTTTCGGGTAATCCCCTGCCATGGCGTAAGGTCCTCCTTCCCCCAGATGGTGGGCAGACACGCGATGAAATAATGTTTCGGAATTATAGGGTTCGCCGGGGGGGTTGTCAATCTCGTTGCGGCCGGCCGGGCTTTTCCCTATAAAGAGTACGATGGCCCGGGAGTCCGGGCAAAGGGAGGGGCATCGATGGAGGGCAGGGTCATTGTCGAAAGGGAAGGGGCGGTGGCCACCGTCACTGTTTCCCACCCCGCCAAGAAGAACGCGCTCAATCTTTCGATCCTCGAAGACCTGCGGAAGGCCTTCGGTGCCCTCGCGGGGGAGGGGACGCGGTGCGTGGTGCTGCGCGGCGAAGGGGAGGAGGCGTTCTGCGCGGGGTACGATATCGGCGCGATCCCGGCGGGAGGGTCCGGCGAGGCGCAGGTCCTTCTTTCCTCGAACCCCTTCGACGACATGATCCTGGCGGTCGAGTCGTTCCCCGCCCCGGTGATCGCCATGCTCAACGGCTTTGCCTTCGGCGGCGGGCTGGAGATGGCGATTGCCTGCGACATCCGCATCGCCTCGGACCAGGCGGTCTTCGGGATGACGCCAGCGCGCCTGGGGGTCATCTACCGTCCCGCGGGGCTTATGCGGTTCGTCAACACGATCGGGCTGCCCGCGACGAAGGAACTGTTCTACACCGCGCGGAAGGTGAGCGCGCGGCGGGCGGAAGGTCTCAAGCTGGTCAACCGG
>DATHRT010000121.1:0-4213 GCA_035464915.1 Candidatus Limnocylindria bacterium | reverse complement strand
CCTGTGGGCGAGCACGGGGACGAAGAACCCGAAGTACTCGGATGTGCTCTACGTCGAGGAACTGATAGGACCGAATACCGTGAACACGATGCCCCTGGCCACGATCGATTTCTTCCGCGACCACGGGAAAGTCGAAGACACTTTGACGGGGAGGGAGAAGGAGGCGAGGGCGATTCTGAACGACCTGGGTCTCCTGGACATCGGGATCGAAGAGGTGTGCGAGAAGCTTGTCCGGGATGGAGTCCAGAGTTTTACGGACTCCTACAAGAAGCTCCTTGCGACGATCGAGAGGAAGCTCACCGAGGCGAAGGTGACCTGAGCGAAAATCCGGGAAGCGAAATACCGAAAGGGGAAACGATGCGGATCGCGATGGTGGGACTGGGGAAGATGGGGCTGAACATGACCCGCCGCCTGCTGCGCGGAGGCCACGAGGTGGTCGCCGCCGACCGCTCCCCGGACGCGGTGGCGGAGGCCGCCCGCGAGGGGGCCCTCCCCGCCTCGTCGGTGGCCGATGCGGCCACGAAGCTTTCCCCCCCGAGAGTGGTGTGGCTCATGGTACCCGCCGGCCGCCCGGTCGACGAGAACGTGGAGGTTCTTGCCGGGGCGCTCCAGGCCGGAGACGTCGTCGTCGACGGCGGCAATTCGCTTTTCAAGGAGGCGCCGCGCCGCGCGGCGCTGCTCGCCGAGCGCGGGATCCGGTTCCTCGACGCCGGAACCAGCGGGGGGATCTGGGGGCTTACCGAGGGGTACTGCCTGATGGTCGGGGGGGACGAGGAGGCCTTCCGCGTCGTGACCCCGGCCCTCGCCACGCTTGCTCCACCCGGCGGGTATGCCTACATGGGACCCCACGGCGCCGGCCATTTCGTGAAGATGGTCCACAACGGCATCGAATACGGAATGATGCAGTCGTATGCCGAGGGGTTCGAACTGCTGTCGTCCGCCCCTTTCCCGCTGGACCTTCAGGCCATCGCCGCCCTTTGGAACCAGGGGAGCGTCGTCCGGTCGTGGCTTCTGGAACTGGCCGAACGGGCCCTGGAAAAGGACCCTGGCCTCTCCGGGCTTTCCCCTTACGTGGAGGATTCGGGAGAGGGGCGGTGGACGGTTACGCACTCCATCGAGGCGGGAGTCCCCCTCCCTTCCATCGCGCTCTCCCTCTACATGCGGTTCTTCTCCCGGCAGGACAATTCCTTCGCGATGCGGATGCTGGCGGCGCTGCGCAACGAGTTCGGGGGCCACGCGGTGAAAGCCGCTTCCTCCCGCCCGAAGAAAGGGAAGCCGGATGGGTGAGGAAGGGATCAGCCCGACGATGACCCCCTTTGTCGGCGGGATGCCGGCCAGCGTGGTTCCTCCCCCGTGTCTTTTGATCATCTTCGGGGCCTCGGGAGACCTGACGAAGCGCAAACTCATCCCGGCCCTGTACGGGCTCTTCCGGGAGAAACTCCTGCCCGAGGAGTTCGCCGTCCTGGGGGTATCGCGCACTTCCTACGCGGACGATGCGTTCCGCGACCACCTGCGGGACGAAATCCGGGATGGCTCGCCGGGGACATTCGACCAGCGCTCCTGGGACGATTTCGCGGGAAGGCTTTTCTACCACCCCGGGGACATCGGCGACCCGCAGGGCATGAACTCCCTCGGCGACCGGATCCGCGGTGTGGTGAAAGAACGCCGGATCCCGGGAAACCTCGTCTTCTATGCCTCCGTCGCCCCGAAGTTCTACGCTCCCCTTATTTCCCGGATCGGAGAGGCGGGACTTGCCGTCCCTTCGGAGGATTTTCCCGGCTTTCGGCGCATCGTGATCGAGAAGCCGTTCGGCCACGATCGGGAAAGCGCCCGCGAGCTTTCCCGCAAGGTCATGGAAGTCTTTCGGGAGGATCAGGTCTACCGGATCGACCACTATCTGGGCAAGGAGACCGTCCAAAACCTCCTCGTCTTTCGCTTTGCCAACGGCGTTTTCGAGCCGTTGTGGAACCGGAATTACATCGACCACGTCCAGGTCACGGTAGCCGAGGATATCGGCGTGGAGGGCCGGGGGGACTATTTCGAGGAGTCGGGAATCGTCCGGGACATGATCCAGAATCACATGCTCCAGTTACTCTCCAACGTTGCGATGGAGCCCCCCATTTCCCTTGCCGCCAACGACGTGCGCGACGAAAAGGTCAAGCTGTTGCGTTCCATCGAACCGGTGAAGGAAGAGGATGTCGGCGAGGTTTGCGTCAGGGGCCAGTATGCCCCCGGGGAGGTCCGGGGAAAGAGGGTCCCGGGTTACCGGGCGGAGAAAAACGTTTCGCCGCAGTCCCTTGTCGAGACGTACGCCGCCCTGCGCCTCACCATCGACAACTGGCGGTGGGGAGGGGTCCCGTTCTATCTGCGCACGGGGAAACGGCTGGGCGAGAGAGTTTCCGAGATTGCGATCAAGTTCCGGCCCGCGCCGTTTCTCCTGTTCGACCACTCCGCGTGCGGGCAGCTGGTGTCGAATTACATCGTCTTGAACATCCAGCCCGAGGAGGGGATCTTCCTGAAGTTCGGTGCGAAAACTCCCGGGCCGTCGATCTGCGTGGAGCCGGTGGAGTTCAAGTTCACCTATGAGCAGGCGTTCGGGGCGAAATCCCGGCCGGCGTATGGACGGCTCCTGCTGGATGCGATGCTGGGGGATGCGACCCTATTCCCCCGGGACGACACCGTCGACATCTCGTGGTCGCTGCTTACGCCGTTTCTTTCCCGCTGGAAGGAAAACCCGGGACGCGACCTGTTCTTCTACCCGGCGGGGTCCTGGGGTCCTCGTGAGGCTGACAAACTCCTGGCCCGGGAGGGGAGAAAATGGAGAGTGCCGTGACGAAAGGGAAGGATCTCCTGTCCGGCAGGCTCTTCGTACTTTCCACCCCCGAGGAATTGGCGAGAGCGGCGGCAGGGCGTCTGTGGGGAATCGCACGGGAGCGCGCGATGGTCCTGGGCCGGTCCGGAAAGGGGGCGAGACGAATCACCATGGCTCTCTCCGGCGGCGACACACCCCGTCTCACGCTTGCGGCCCTCTCCTCCGAGCCGTACCGGAGCCGTTTCCCGTGGGATCTTGTCCACATCTATCAGGTTGACGAGCGTTGGGTTTCCGCCGAGGATGCGGCGAGCAACCAGCGTATGCTGCGAGAGACGCTCGTTTCCCGGGCCCCCATCCCTCCGGACCACTTTCATCCGGTCGACACCTCCCTGCCCGACCCCAGCGAGGGAGTACGCAGGTACGAAGAGATGCTTCGGCGCGCCTTCCGGGAGACCACCGGGAGCTTCCCCCGTTTCGATGCCGTCCTGCTGGGGCTGGGAGCCGATGGACACACCGCGTCTCTTTTCCCCGGGTCCCCCGTCCTGGATGAGGGGACCGCCTGGGTGGCGAAGGCCGAGGGAGGGGACCCGCCTGTCCCCCGCATCACCCTGACGCTTCCCTTGCTCAACGCTTCCTCCCACGTCATCTTCCTGGTGAGCGGAAAGGAGAAGGCCCTCGTTCTGGAAACGATTCTGACGGGAAAGGGAGCGGGGTTGCCTGCCTCCCGGGTTGCTCCCCGGAGGGGAAAGGTCACCTTCCTCGCGGACGCCGACGCGGCCTCACGCATCGGGGGGAAATCCGCCCCGGCCCCCGGGTTGGGCGACGTGCGGAACAGGAAGGGCGGTGCCGCGTGAGAATCCTGGCGGGAGACGTAGGGGGAACGAAGACGAACCTTGCGCTCTTTTCCCTGGAAGGGACCGCATTGCGGCGGGCGGAGCTTCGCACGTTTCCAAGCGCCCGGTACTCCGACCTGGAATCGATTCTCGCGGAGTTTCTCGCCGGCAAACCCGGGGTCACAGCGGCGTGTCTCGGGGTTGCGGGACCGGTGGTGTCCGGGCGAAGCCGGGTGACCAACCTCCCGTGGATCGTGGACGGGCAGTCGATCCGGAGCACTTTCGGGGTGGATCGCGTCTTCCTCATCAACGACCTGCAGGCGACTGCCTTCGCCGTCCCGTTTCTCCCGGAGGAGAGCCTGGCTGTCCTCCAGCGGGGGGAGGCCGAGCCGCGGGGAAACATCGCGGTCCTCGCCGCGGGAACCGGTCTCGGGGCTTCGTTCCTCGTGTGGACCGGCACGGAGTATGTGCCGGTCGCTTCGGAAGGGGGACACGCCGATTTCGCTCCCCGGGACGAGCTGGAGGTCCGGCTGCTTGTTTTCCTCCAAAAGCGCCACGGGCACGTCAG